>NC_010545.1:2100000-2369219 GCF_000069945.1 Corynebacterium urealyticum DSM 7109
CCTGGATGCCACCGCTATCCCCCGGGCGCTCGGTGGATAGCTCCCCATTGGGCAGCCGGAAAACCGTATCCGCCGGGGTGAACATGCCCACGACGGCGACGATCCCATGCTCCTCCGCGGTGGCCTTGATGGCCCGACCGAAGGGGCCGTCGAGGGGTTGGGCGACCGTGTCGAGGCGCCCAGCATCGAAGGGGAACATCGCGGCCTCAGGGAAAACCACGAGGTCAGCGCCGTTTTGCGCGGAGCCAGCGATGTACTTCCGGATGAGGGCGAGATTCGCCTCGACATCCGGCTGGGCGCTCATCTGGATCACGGAAATTCGCATGCCACCAGGGTAACGAGAAACCACACCCGGCGCTGGCGCTCGTGGGGATTAGACCTGGGCGCGGCTGTGGCCACTGTGGATATCCCCGGCGCGGCTGTCCACAGAAACTACCGCTGGCTCCGCACTGGATTCCGCAGCGCCGCCCGCGGTGTTTTCCTAAACGCACCGGCCGCCGGCGGCGATTAGCCCCGCCACCAGGCCACCACACACGAGGGGGAAGAATGCCAGAGACCACCACGCTCGCACCGGGGATCGAGCACATCCTCGGTCGCATCGGAGACACAGTATCCAGCACGGCGGCCCAGACCGCCGAGGATGTTGCGCAGGCGGGCGCCGAACGCGCCCGGTTGGGGCTCACCAATCACGCAGAACTCACAGACCAGGTGGAAGGCAGCCTGCGCGGGCTCTCCTCCCCCGAACCCGACGGCCAGTCCGATGCCCCGCACGACGCAGTGAGCAGCAGCACGCAGCTGGACTACGGCGACGTCCTTCATCTCGACCCCATCGCCCTGGAGCACGTCCTCATGTCCAGCAAGAAGCTGCATGCACAAACTTCCGACCAGGCAGGAAGGCTCAGCCCGGGGTTGTCACCGGGCCCTGGTCCACGCATGGGCGCGGCCGTGGCGCATGCCAACGCCGCCATTCCCACCGCCCTGCGCTCCCAGCTGGAGCAGTGGCAGCAGATGTGCGCCGATATCTCGTCTTTTAAGGACGCCAACACCGCAGCCGATTCGGTGGCTGCGCGGTGCCTGGCGCCGACCGGTGGAGGTGAGTCGTGATGAGCGGCGTGACGGTTCCCGCGGTGGAGCACGCCGCCACCGGCGAGATCGTGGAACAGGCGCGTACCTGGTCGGATGCCGGCGAGCACATCTCCGAACTCGCCGCACAGTGCCGGGGGCTGGGAATGACCGAACCGGAGGTGTGGCAGGGCGCAGCGGCGGACGCGGCACACCACCGGCTGAGCACCGCTCTCACGCAGGCGGACTCCACGGGCTGGGCAGCCGGCCTATGCGGCACCTCGACTAGCGGCTACGCCCGGACACTGCAGATCGCCCAGGGGATCCTCAAGGCGCTGCGCTGGGTTGAGCCCATGATCCACATCGACAGTGCTGGCGTGGCGCACACGGCGATTCCCGCACTTCAGCCCGTCGCCGGAACGCTGACCGGCATCGCGCAATCCGCGCTCACGCTGGTGCGGACGGTCGACGCTGCGGCTGGTTCCGCCGTCGAGGCACTGGCCTCCCATGTCCGCCCGGTCCCCGTGGTGGGCTGGGGTGGGGCCGAACCGGGTGGGGCGGCTGTGATGCCCGCCCAGAGCATCAACCTGCCTTATGGCACCGCGACCGTGGTCGGCGATGTGGCCAGCGCAGAGCGGGTCATCACCCTCGTCGGCGGGGTGGGCTCCCGCGGGGAGGCCGCCAAAGCCAAGCAAGTGCGCTTCGCCCAACAGCTCGCCGGGGAGAAAGTCGCGGTGGTGTCCTGGAACGGCTACCATGCCCCCAGCAACCTGATCAGCGGTGCCAGCGGGGAGCTCGCCACCACGGGTGGGGCCCGGCTGCGGGCCTTCCAGGACAGCCTGCGCCGGATCAACCCCGACGCCACATTGCACGTCAGCGGCTATAGCTACGGTTCCGTTGTCGTCGGCCAGGGCGCGGCCGACGGCCACCTCGACGCCGACCGGGTCACCTTCCTCGGCAGCCCCGGCGTCCCCGTCAACCACGCCAGCGAGCTACGGCTCAACCCCGGCGCGCGGGTCGAGGCCTACACCGAACCCGGCGACCTCATCGAAAACATCAGCTCCGCCGCCACCCTCGGGAAGCTGGCGTACGACCCCGCCGCCGTGTTGCCGAAGAACCAGGGCATCCACGGAGCCGACCCCACCTCCCCACTTTTCGGGGCCGATGACCTCCTGAAGCCGGGCGGCAGTGGCGAGCGTGCTGGCATTTCTCGGCTATTGGAGTACGGGATCGACCGGGTCGACGACGCGCGGCTGGCCGCTGGCGGAGAGACTGGTTCCCACAGCGCTTATTACAACGATCCGGCGGTGGTGGAAGCCCTGCGCGAATAGGCGCCTCACCTGGGGATACCCCCTTTTCGCGTTTATTCGCGTCACTGCTTTCTTCGCTGTAGCCTACGAAAGATGAAGACTAACGCTCAGCCGTCCACCCCGGAGGTCCTGGTCGCCGACGATCCGCGCACCGTCCGGCTTGGCACCCTTGTCAGTTTGATCATTGGCAGCGCTGTGGGCGCCGGCATCTTCGCCATGCCGCAGAACATCGCGCTGGTGGCCTCCCCAGGCGCGGCGATGATCGGCTGGATCATCACCGGCCTCGGCATGCTGTGTGTGGCCTATGTCTTCCAGGCCCTCGCGCAGCGCAAGCCGCACCTCGACTCGGGCGTGTACAGCTACGTGCGCGCCGGGCTGGGTGACTTCATTGGTTTCGCCTCGGCGTGGGGTTATTGGCTGGGCACGATCATCGCCCAGGTGGGCTATGCGACCCTATTCTTCAGCTCGCTGGGCTTCTTCTTCCCCATCTTCGGTGGCGATCACCCCTTCGTTCAGTCCCTCGCGGTCTCCGCACTGACCTGGACGATCTTCCTGGTGCTCTCGCGCGGCGTGCGCCAGGCGGCGATCATGAACGTGGTCGCCACGGTCGCGAAGATCCTGCCGATCATCGCTTTCCTCGTGCTGGTTGCCTTCGTGGGCTTCAAGCCGGAGGTCCTCACAACGGACTTCTGGGGTCAGGCCGCTACGTTTGGTGAGGACGGCAACCAGGTCAGCACCCTGACCGACCAGGTTAAGGGCATGATGCTCTTCACCGTCTGGGCGTTCATCGGCGTGGAGGGTGCGTCCACCTATTCCAAGCGGGCGCGCCACCGCAAGGACGTCTCCCTCGCCACCCTGCTGGGCTTCCTCGTCGTCTTCCTGCTGCTGGTGCTCGTCAGCTTCCTGTCCTTCGGCGTGGCCAGCCGCGAGGAGCTCGCCGCGATGGGCGATAACTCGATGGCGGAGGTCCTGGAACTCGTCGTCGGACCGTGGGGCGCGGGCCTGATCTCCATCGGCCTGTGCATCAGCGTGCTGGGCGCCTACGTCTCTTGGCAGATGCTGTGCGCCGAGCCGATCATGCTGATGGCCCAGGATGGCCTGCTGCCGAAGTTCGTTGGTAAGACGAACCCGAAGGGCGCCCCGGTCACCGCCCAGCTGTTCTCCGCGCTGATCATCCAGGTGTTCATCGTGATCTTCTACCTCAACGAGTCCACGTACTCCACGATGGTGCAGCTGGCGACCTCGCTCTACTTGCTGCCTTACGTCTTCAGCTCGCTGTACCTGCTGTTCCTGGCCACCCGCGGCGCGGGCATCGCTCACCCGGATGCCGGCCGCCTGTTCAACCTCTCCGGCCCGGAGATCCCGAAGTCCACCAACCGGATTCACCTCGTACTGGGCGGGGTGGCGTTCATTTACTCGCTGTGGCTGCTCTACGCCGCCGACCTACGTTTCGTGCTGCTGGGCACGCTGCTGGTGATGCCGGGCATGATCATCTACATCTTCACCCGCATCTCCGCGAACGAGCGGATCTTCAATGCCTTCGAGTGGCTCATCGCTGCTATTGTGACTGTTTCTTCTATTGCGGGGCTCTGGCTCATCCTCACCGGGGAGATTGCGCTCTAAACCGCCAATAATGAACTTCAGGCCCGCTACCCCAAGGTAGGGAGCGGGCCTGAAACGTCTCACTGGCAGGCTGGCTAGCCATACCGCTAGCGCTTGCGCCGCTGCTCCCACAGCACCACCGCGGTGGAGCGCGGCACGTGCACGATCTCGCCGCGGCTGCGGCCCCGCGATTCGCCGCGCGCATTGGCCAGCTGCTGGCGCAGCACCGCGTTTTCCTGCTGTGCAGCCTGCAACCGTTCCTCCAGCTCGATGATGCGCTGGATGCCCGCGAGGTTCACGCCCTCCTCGTGGGAGAGCCGCTGGATCTCCAGCAGCTGGGCGATATCGTCCCGGGAATAGCGCCGCCCGCCGCCACGGGTGCGCTGTGGGGTGACCAACCCCATGCGGTCGTAGGTGCGCAGGGTTTGGGCGTGCATGCCGGTGATCTCGGCGGCCACGGAGATCACGAAGACCTCCTGCTCCTCCCCCTTGCTTCTGACCCCGGCCGTACCGGCCTCCGGCCCGGCCTGCTCGTTCGGGCCCTGCTTCTTGCTTGCCTCAGACATTGGCTTTCACCTCCACTTCCTGGCTCTTAGTCCCGACCGGCCCAGTTGGCACGAGGGTCGAAGCCGGAGCGCTTCTCCTCTTCGGCGTAACTGCGCAGGGCGCTCATCGCGCCTTCGTCGAGGTTGCTCGGAATCTCCACCTTTACGGTGACCAGCAGGTCGCCGCTGTTGCCGTTGCGTTTGTGGACGCCGCGTCCCCGCACCCGGAGGGTCGTGCCGTCCGCGGTGCCCTGTGGGATGCGGACGCGCACCTTCGAGTCCAGGGTCGGGACGGTGACCGCCCCACCGAGGACGAGTTCGGTGTAGCTGACCGGGACGGTGAGCTGCAGGTCGTCGCCGCTTCGGGTGAAGACCTTGTCGGGCTTAACGTGGACGGTGACGAAGAGGTCGCCGGAGGGCTTGCCACGTTCGCCCGCGGCACCCTGACCTGCCAGGCGGACCTTCTGCCCGTCGACCACGCCGGCTGGGACGCGGACGGTGATGGTGCGCGGGCGGTGCTGCTGGCCGGTGCCGGAGCAGTCCGGGCACGGGTCCTCGATGCGGGTGCCGGTGCCGGAGCAGTCCGGGCAAGGCCGGGAGAATCCGAACGCGCCCCGGTCCTCGGAGACCAGCCCGTTGCCGCTACAGGTCCCGCAGGTGCGCGGGCTGGTGCCAGGCTTCGCGCCAGAGCCGTGGCAGTTGGTGCAGGGGGCCGCGCTGGTGAGCCGGATGGGCACGGTCACGCCCTTGGTGGCTTCCCGGAATTCGAGGGTGATCTCGGTTTCTACGTCCGCGCCCCGGCTGCGTTTGCGCTGGCGCCGCCCGCCACCGCCGCTGAAGCTGCTAAAGCCGCCGCCTCCGCCGCCGCTTGCACCACCGAAGACGTCGCCGAAGATGTCCGAGATGTTGAATTCCTCGCCCATCCCGGTGCCACCGCTAAAGCCGCTGAATCGGCCGCCGCCGCCGAAGCCGCTAAAGCCGCCTGGGGCACCGCTAAAGCCGCCACCCATGCCGCCGGAGGCGACCATGGACTTCAGCTCGTCGTATTCCTTGCGCTTCTCCTTATCACCCACGACGGAGTAGGCCTCGGAGGCTGCCTTAAAGCGGTTCTCGGCCGCGGTATCCCCAGGGTGTTTATCCGGGTGGTTGTCCCGCGCGATCTTGCGGTAGGCCTTCTTAATCTCCTCAGCGCTGGCGCTTTCACTCACGCCGAGGTCTTTGTAATAATCCTTGTCTATCCATTCACGGTTCATTGTCTTCTGCCTTCGTTCTAATCTGCTGTTTTCTAAATTTTTGCGGTTATGGGCGGTGCCGTTTGGAGCTGCTCAGGGCACGCCACGGAACTCAACCTTGAGTCTACCGCGCTGAACTTTGCGCTTCCATTCTGCCTCAACGATTCTGCGGGCAAAGTATTCCTTCTTCTGGGGTTTTCCGCCCGAACGGTTAGGCTGGAGGCTATGACCCCTCGGAAGCCCAATTGGTTTGAACGGCTCTTCGGCCAGCCTGCCGCCGCCAGCGGTGCGGACAGCACCCCGGTTCAGCAGCCCGATACCGCACCTTCCCCGGACGCCGCGAGCCTCAACGGCGAGACGGATGGCTCCCCCGCGGCCCCGCAGGATAACGTCCCGCAGGCCCCCTCCGAGATCCCGGTCTCCCAGATGCGCGATGCAGATTTTTATGCCGCGATGCGCGTGCGCCTGGCCCCGGTGAAGAAGGAGCTGGGCGTGGCACCGAAGGGTGCTTTCCAGTTCGATAAGGACTCCCCCGTCCGCCCCTACGCCGATGACCTCATCGTGCGCCTCTGCCTGGACCGCCCCGGCGGGATTCGAGCGCTCACGGAGCGCGACCTCGATGACCGCGGCCTGGTGGAACATCTCTACCGCATGGGCTACCGGAACCTATGGCAGGACCTCATTGAGTCCGACCTGCACTTCCGGGAGGTGCGTTCGGATTCGGGCGTGCTGCCTCACGATGGCGGGCAGGACCCGGAGATGGTGTGGTGCATCGAGTCCAGCTCCTACTATGCCGGCTCCGCCCCGCTGTTCCTGGAAGAGCTTTTCGCCCGCTATCGCCCTGATGTGGACTTGAGCTCGGGCATCATTTTCGCCAGCCCTCACCGCCACCTGACACTGGCGCGCGAGGTCACCAATGGCAACGACCTCATGGGCTCGATCGGACTGATGGCGACGATGGCGGCGGAGCAGTACAGCTCGAAGCCGGGCCAGATCAGCCCGCGGCTGCACCTGCTGCACATGGGTGAAGTCACCACGTTCACGGACGTCGTGTGGGGCGATAAGGATCGCCAGGTGGAGATCCAAGTCAAGCCCACCCCCTATCTGATGGGCCGGATTAGCGATGGCCTGGACGGCGATGGCGGTTTCGGCTTCGGTGGCCCGGGCGACCCGGGCCCAGGCGGGCCAGGTCTCTAGCACCAAACCCCAGGCCTGCCGGTGGTGCACAGAAAACTAGGCGCCCCGCGCGCAGCACCCCGTCCGACCCAAGTAAATCAGAAACGCGAAAGGCCCCGCCCAACGGCGGGGGCCTTCCTTCGAGCCAAGGGCTCTAGCAAAACCGACCTAGAACAGGCCCGTGGCGTTCTCCGAGTAGGAGACGAGCAGGTTCTTGGTGTGCTGGTAGTGAGACAGCATCATCAGGTGGTTCTCGCGGCCAATACCGGACTCCTTGTAGCCACCGAACGCGGCGTGAGCTGGGTAATTGTGGTACTGGTTCACCCACACGCGACCCGCCTGGATGTCACGGCCGGCACGGTAGGCGATGTTGCCGCTACGGGCCCACACGCCGGCGCCCAGGCCGTAGTTCGTGTCGTTAGCGATACGGATGGCCTCGTCGTAGTCCTTGAAGGTCACCACGGACAGCACCGGGCCGAAGATCTCCTCCTGGAAGATCCGCATGTCATTGGTGCCCTTAAAGACGGTCGGCTCGATGTAGTAGCCGTTCTCCAGCCCCTCGATCTTGTTGACGTTACCGCCGGTGAGGGTTTCGGCCCCCTCCTTCGGACCGATCTCCAGGTAGGAGCAGATTTTGTCCATCTGCTCACGGGAGGCCTGCGCACCCATCTGGGTTTCGGTGTCCAGCGGGTTGCCCTTCTTGATGGCGTTCACGCGCTTCACGCCGAGCTCGAGGAACTCGTCAGCAATGGACTCGTGGACCAGCGCGCGGGACGGGCAGGTGCAGACCTCTCCCTGATTCAGGGCAAACATCGCGAAGCCCTCGAGAGCCTTATCGAAGAATGCGTCCTTCTTATCCATAATGTCCGGGAAGAACAGGGATGGGGACTTGCCACCCAGCTCCAGGGTGACGGGGATGATCCGCTCGGCTGCGACCTTGTTGATGATGCGGCCGACCTCGGTGGAGCCGGTGAAGGCGATCTTGGCGATGCGCTTGGAGCCGGACAGGGCAGCACCGGCTTCCGAGCCGAGTCCGTTAACGATATTCAGGACGCCATCAGGCAGCAGGTCTGCGATCTTTTCGACCAAGTACAGCAGGGAGGCCGGGGTCTGCTCCGCCGGCTTCAGGACGATGGCGTTACCGGCAGCCAACGCCGGTGCGATCTTCCAGGCGGCCATGAGGATTGGGAAGTTCCATGGGATGATCTGCCCCACGACACCCAGTGGCTCGTTGAAGTGATAGGCGACGGTGTCGTCGTCGATCTGGGAGAGCCTTCCCTCCTGGGCGCGCAGGGCACCGGCGAAGTAGCGGAAGTGGTCGACGGCCAGGGGAATGTCTGCGGCGAGGGTTTCGCGGACTGCCTTACCGTTATCCCAGGTATCCGCGACGGCGATTTCCTCGAGGTTCTCCTCGATACGGTCGGCGATGCGGTGCAGGATCAGGGCACGCTCGGCTGGGGAGGTCTTGCCCCAGGCTGGCGCTGCCTTGTGCGCCGCGTCGAGCGCGAGCTCGATGTCTGCAGCCTTGCCGCGGGCCACCTGACAAAACACTTCACCGGTGACGGGGGTGACATTGTCCAGGTACTCACCATCGACTGGCGGGATCCACTCGCCGCCGATGAAGTTGTCGTAACGCTCACGGAAGTTGACGATCGAACCTTCGGTCCCTGGGTTCGCATAAATAGTCATGTACTGCCCTTTCTGGTTGAGCTCAGATGAGCTTGTGAGACACTTTACATTTGGACAGCAAAGTATGCCACTGTTTTTCTTCCCTTTTCGCGTTTTCCCTTAATCGATCAACCTCGCCCCAGCTCCCACCCTTAGTTCACCCTCCCTTATAAAGCCTTGATTCACCACCGGAACACCGTCGCAGGAGAGGAGTTTTATTAGAGCCGTGAGGCTGCTTTGGCGCTGGCCGAAGTAGATCCGGACCATAGACAGCAAAAGACCCGGCCCCCGAATGAGTGCCGGGTCTTATACCGCGGTTATTACTGCGGATCCGCGATGACAACCATCGCGTGGCGGAGCACTCGCTCCCCCATGCGGTAGCCCTTGCGGAGCACGGTACCGACAGCCTTCTCGTCGCCAGAGGACATGTCCTGCACGGCCTCGTGAAGCTCCGGGTCGAAAGCATCACCCTCGGCGCCGAAGACCTCAACCTTGGCCCCGCGCAGAACCGTGTTCAGCTTGTCGGACATCGCCTTGAGCGGCCCGGTCAGGTCGCCGTGCTCGGCGGCCAGATCCAGGTCGTCCAGGATCGGCAGGAGGTCCGTGGCCAGGCCAGCCTTGGCTGCCTCCACCGCTGCCTCCCGGTCGCGTTCAGCGCGGCGACGGTAGTTGGCGTACTCGGCGGTGACCCGCTTCAGATCCTCGGTGCGCTCAGCCAGCTCAGCCTCGGCCGGGTTGGCGGCAGCCTCCGGGTCCAACGAAGGATCGACCGTCTCGTCGCCGTCGGCCAGGTCGGCCGCAGCGTCGTCGGCTGCTACCTCGGCGGCGTCGCGCTGGGCGTCCTCCTGGGCCTTCACGGCCGCTTCGGGGGATTCGCCCGGCACCTCGCCGGCATTGTCGACGGCCGCATCCGCCTCTGGGTCAGTGACCGCCGGATCACCTGGGTTATCCGGCATCTCGCCGGAGGTGTGTGCGTTCGTCATTACTTCTTCTCATCCTCGCTGTCGTCCTCGTCGACAACCTCAGCGTCGACGACGTTCGGATCCTCGGAGCCTGCATCCTCAGCGCCGCCTGCCTCGCCAGCCTGGGCTGCCTCGGACTCGTAGATGGCCTTACCCATCTCCTGGGACTCCGCGGAGAGCTTCTCCATGGCGTCCTTGATGGCCTCGATATCCTCACCCTTCAGGGCCTCGTCGACAGCCTTGGCTGCCTCCTCGACCTTGTTCTGGATGTCCTCGGAGACCTTGTCCTTGTTGTCCTCGACGAACTTGCGGGTCTGGTAGACGGTGGACTCTGCGGAGTTACGGACTTCCTGCTCCTCGCGGCGCTTCTTGTCCTCCTCAGCGTGAGCCTCGGCGTCCTTGATCATCTGGTCGATCTCGTCCTGGGAGAGGCCGGAGCCATCCTGGATCTTGATCGTGTTCTCCTTGCCAGTGCCCTTATCCTTCGCGGTGACGTGCACGATGCCGTTGGCGTCGATGTCGAAGGTCACCTCGATCTGCGGGACACCGCGCGGGGCCGGAGCGATACCGCCGAGCTCGAAGGAGCCGAGCAGCTTGTTGTGCTGCGCCATCTCGCGCTCACCCTGGAACACCTGGATCTGCACGGAAGGCTGATTGTCCTCAGCCGTGGTGAAGGTCTCGGAACGCTTCGTCGGGATGGTGGTGTTGCGCTCGATGAGCTTGGTCATCACGCCACCCTTGGTCTCGATACCGAGGGACAGCGGGGTGACGTCGAGCAGGAGGACGTCCTTAACCTCACCGCGCAGAACACCAGCCTGCAGCGCCGCACCGACAGCGACAACCTCGTCCGGATTCACGCCCTTGTTCGGCTCCTTGCCGCCGGTCAGCTCCTTGACCAGGTCGGTCACGGCTGGCATGCGGGTGGAACCACCGACCAGGACGACGTGCTCAATCTCGTTGATATCGACGTCGGCGTCCTTGAGGACGGCCTGGAAAGGCTTCTTGGTGCGGTCCAGCAGGTCCTGGGTGATGCGCTGGAACTCGGTACGGCTCAGCGTCTCGTCCAGGAACAGCGGGTTCTTGTCGCCGTCGACGGTGATGTACGGCAGGTTGATGCTTGCCTGCTGGGAGCTGGAGAGCTCGATCTTCGCCTTCTCAGCGGCCTCGCGGAGGCGCTGCAGGGCCATCTTGTCCTTGGTCAGGTCGATGCCGTTGGCGTTCTTGAACTTCTCGACCAACCAGTCGACGATCGCCTGGTCCCAGTCGTCACCGCCGAGCTTGTTGTCACCGGAGGTTGCACGGACCTCGACGACACCGTCGCCGATCTCCAGGAGGGAGACGTCGAAAGTACCGCCACCGAGGTCGAAGACCAGGATGGTCTGCTCCTTGTCGCCCTTCTCCAGGCCGTATGCCAGTGCTGCGGCAGTCGGCTCGTTGACGATACGCAGGACGTTCAGGCCTGCGATCTGGCCGGCGTCCTTGGTTGCCTGGCGCTGGGAGTCGTTGAAGTAAGCCGGCACGGTGATGACCGCGTCGGTGACGTCCTCGCCCAGGTAGGACTCGGCGTCGCGCTTCAGCTTCATCAGCGTGCGTGCGGAGATCTCCTGTGCGGTGTACTTCTTGTCGTCGATTTCGACGTTCCAGCTGTCGTTGCCGATGTGGCGCTTGACGGAGCTGATGGTGCGGTCAACGTTGGTGACCGCCTGGTTCTTTGCGGACTGACCGACCAGAACCTCGCCGTTCTTAGCGAAGGCTACGACGGAAGGCGTGGTGCGTGCGCCCTCGGAGTTGGCGATAACGGTTGCCTCGCCACCCTCGAGCACCGACACCACAGAGTTCGTGGTTCCCAGGTCAATACCTACTGCGCGTCCCATTGTCTTTTCTCCTTTTTGTTGTGGGTTTTATGTGCTGGCCCTTGCGAGCCTCTCACTAAGCCTTAGCGCCCTAGACTCAAGTTTTATTCCCAGCATTCGGAAAATCTTTTAAATTTCTCCGAAAACCAGCGATTTTCAGTTATTTTGAGCCCTTCGGTGGCCTCGGAGACCCTGCATGAGCGCCAGCGCCTCAACTTCTGTAACCAAGTATCCAAAGATTTCATTCCCGGTCAAGCCAAGTTGAGTGCAATGCGCTCAGCTTCCATGATTTTCGCAGGACAGACTAGGCTAAACAGTCATGAGCCTGTCGATGCACATCGCCGCACTCTTCCCAGACCCGCGCGTTCAGCGCGCCAAAAAGCAAACCGGCATCGCCCGGAAGACTGCCATCGTGCCGGATCCACCCCACGAGGTGCGCCAGCACTATGCCGTCTTCGAGCGCTATCACGCAGGCTTTCCCATTTTCTCCATCACCCAGATGGTCTTCGGAGACTCCCAGTCCGCCGAGGCGCAGGAGTACGACCCGAACGCGCCAGCCCTCGACGAGCTCACACCCCAACAGACCGCCAAGCGTGCCGTCCTCTATATCCCGGGTGGCGACTTCTCCGACTACATGCCAACCGCCGCCTGGCGCTTCGTCACCGACCTCGTGGACGCAGGCCTGCGCGTCGATATCCCACTTTCTGGTCGACTCCCGGACTACACCGCCCGGGAAGCCGTCCCCTTGGTGCGCCGGGCCTACCAGGATCTACTGAAGGAGCACGGGGCGGAAAACATCACGATCATCGCCGATGGTTCCGGTTCCGCACTCGCCCTCGGCAGCCTGCTGGCATTCCTGCCGGACGCATGCCCCTCCAACGTCATCCTCGCCGACCCCTGGTACGACCTCGTGGCCAGCGGCTGGCAACAGGAACACACGGGCAAAGTGGCGTCCTACCTCAAAGAGGTCTCCCATCGCTGGGCCGGCGGCCAGCTCAATAACGCGAAGGTCAACCCCGGCGTCATGGGACGCCAGGAGTGGCGCCAGTGGGCAGGCTCCGCCTTCCACATCTTTGTCGGCGGTCACAGCCAGCCAATGCGGGACGCGCGCCGACTCGAGAAGGATCTGAAGAACGCGGACGTGGCGGTAAACGTCACGCGCGTCGAGGGAACGGTCTACATGTACCACCTACACCGGACGAGCGAGGGCCGTCGCGACCGCCGTCAGATGATCCGCATCGCGCAGGGGCAGGAGAGCTAAACCGCGACGCCAATGACCCTGTGTTCTGCATCACTAGTGGTAGAGCGCTGATTCGTGAGCCAGGACACAAATTACGCAACATTTCTATTGCTTATTTCACCCCCGGGGCGGGGCCGAAAAAGTGTATATACCTGCGGTTAAGCTGCTAACGTACGCATAAAGTAACGGAATTATAGGTATCCAGCTCATCCGAGACTGGCTTATAAAGGAGTACTCTATGTACCTGCTTGCAGCAGGGCAGGCGACAAGCACTGACATTCCGTGGAATGTCACGGTTCCCCTGGGGATCATTGGCGCACTGCTCTCCATCCCAGCCTGGATTTTCTTCCTCCGCGGTGCCCTGCAGATCTTCAAGACGATCCGCTTGGGCCAGCCAGCGCTGAAGCGCACGGATAACCCGGGCGCCCGCCTCGGCAACCTGATCAAGGAAATCCTGGGCCACACGAAGATGGCCAAGAAGCCTGGGGTCGCTATCGCCCACTGGTTCGTCATGGTGGGCTTCCTCCTGGGCTCACTGGTCTGGTTCGAGGCCTACATCCAGACCTTCAACCCCGAGGGCGGCTGGCCGATCATCGGCAACTGGGCCGTCTACCACTTCGTTGACGAGATCCTGGGTATCGGCACCACGCTGGGCATCATCGCCCTGATCATCATCCGCCAGAACATCGGCGATAAGGAGCGCAAGGCACGCTTCTACGGCTCCAACGCCAAGGCCGCGTACTTCGTCGAGATCGTGGTCCTCCTTGAGGGCCTGGGCATGATGTTCGTGAAGGCCGGCAAGATCGCCACCTTCGCCAGCTACGAGGGTGGCCACGTCGCCACCGACTTCCTGACGATGCAGATCGCGAAGATCCTGCCGGAGTCCCCGCTGATGGTCTCCGTCTTCGCGCTGATCAAGCTGCTCTCTGGCATGGTCTGGCTGTTCATCGTGGGTCAGAACATCACCTGGGGTGTCGCATGGCACCGCTTCATGGCGTTCTTCAACATCTTCCTGAAGCGCAACTCCGACGGCCGTAACGCGCTCGGCGCGGCGAAGCCGATGACTTCCCAGGGTCGCATCCTGACTATGGAAAACGCCGACCCGGACACGGATAACATCGGCGCCGGCTCCATCGAGGACTTCACCTGGAAGGGCTGGATGGACTTCACCTCCTGTACCGAGTGTGGCCGCTGCCAGGAGCAGTGCCCGGCGTGGAACACGGAGAAGCCGCTGAGCCCGAAGAAGCTCATCATGGACCTGCGCGACCACGCAGTCTCTTCTGCCCCGTACCTGCTGGAGAAGGCCTCCGCCCCTACCGGTGGCGGCCTGTTCACCGGTGACGCCACCGAGGCGGATCCGGCAGCCGAAGCGCACGCCGATATGCCGCTGCTGCAGCTGGTCGCCGAGGGCGAGATGGGTGTTATCGACCCGGACGTCCTGTGGTCCTGCACCAACTGTGGCGCCTGTGTCGAGCAGTGCCCGGTGGACATCGAGCACATCGACCACATCGTCGACATGCGCCGCTACAAGGTGCTGGCTGAGTCCGAGTTCCCGACCGAGCTGGGTGGCCTGTTCAAGAACATGGAGACCAAGGGCAACCCTTGGGGCCAGAACAACAACCAGCGCTCCGACTGGATCCAGAAGGCGAAGGCCGACGGCATCGAGGTGCCGGTCTTCGGCGAGGACATCGAGAACTTCGACGACACCGAGTACCTGTTCTGGGTCGGTTGTGCCGGCGTCTACGACGACAACGCCACCAAGACGACCCGCGCGGTCGCCGAGCTGCTGTACACCGCTGGTGTGAAGTTCGCCGTCCTGGGTGAGAACGAGGGCTGCACGGGTGACTCCGCCCGTCGCGCCGGTAACGAGTTCCTCTTCCAGATGCTGGCTGAGCAGAACATTGAGGTCCTGGACAACGCCTTCGAGGGCGTGCCGCCGAAGCAGCGCAAGATCGTGGTCACCTGTGCTCACTGCTTCAACTCTCTGCGTAACGAGTACCCAGAGATGGGCGGTAACTACGAGGTCATCCACCACACCCAGCTGCTGAACAAGCTGGTTCAGAAGGGCTACCTGGAGCCGGTGAACACGCCGTCCTCCAGCCGTACCGTGACCTACCACGACCCGTGCTTCCTGGGCCGTCACAACAAGGTCTTCGACGCGCCGCGTGAACTGATCGGCGCCTCCGGTGCTGAGCTCACCGAGATGCCGCGCAACCGCAACACCGGCTTCTGCTGTGGTGCTGGTGGTGCCCGCATGTGGATGGAGGAGGACCTCGGTTCCCGCATCAACCTGAACCGCACCGACGAGGCGCTGGCCACCGGCGCGGACGCCATTGCGATTGGTTGCCCGTTCTGTAAGACGATGATCAACGACGGTGTGAACAACCGTCAGGCAGACATCGAGGACAAGAGCGAGCGCACCCAGGTTCTGGATATCGCTCAGATGTTCCGCGAGTCCATCCTGGTCGACGGCGAGCTGCCGGCACCGCGCTCCCCTGAGTTCCTGGCCGCCCCTGAGCGTGGCTGGGTCGATGAGGAGAAGCTGGCCCGCGAGGAGGCCGAGCGTAAGGCTGCGGAGGAAGAGAAGCGCCGCGCTGAAGAGGAGAAGAAGCGCAAGGCTGAGGCCAAGGCTGCCGAGGACAAGAAGAAGGCGGCTGCCGCTGCCGCCGGTGGCGCTGCAGCTGCGGGTACCGCGGGTGCCGCTGCCGCCGCTCCGGCTGCGCCTGGTGGTGCCCCGGCCGCTCCTTCTGCTCCGGCCGCACCAGGTGCTCCTACCGTTCCTGCTGCAGGTGTCCCGGCTGCCCCGGCTGCCCCAGCGGCACCAGGTGCTCCGGCCGCACCGTCGGCCCCTGCTGCACCATCTGCAGGCGCTCCGGCTGCTCCGGCCGCACCGTCGGCCCCGGGTGCTCCAGCAGCTCCTGCTGCTCCGGGCGCTTCCGCCCCAGCTGCACCGAAGGCTCCTGCTGCTCCGGCAGCTCCAGGTGCCCCAGCGGCTCCGGGTGCTCCAGCGGCTCCTGCTGCACCGTCTGCAGGTGCCCCATCGGCCCCAGCAGCTCCTGCTGCACCGGGCGCTCCTGGTGCTCCAGGCGCACCGGGTGCTCCGGCGGCTCCGGGCGCTTCCGCCCCAGCTGCGCCAAAGGCTCCTGCCGCTCCGGGTGCTCCAGGCGCACCAGCAGCCCCGGGTGCCTCCGCTCCAGCGGCTCCGGCAAGCGAGGGCTCCGCTGCAGCTGAAAAGCCAGCAGCAGCACCGGCTGCGGAGAAGACCGAGTCCGGCGCCATCAAGCTGGGCAGCACCGCTCCGGGCGCACCAGGCGCTCCGGGTGCACCGGCTGCGCCGGCCGCAGCACCAGCGGCAGCTGCCCCTGCAGCAGCTCCAGCGGCTGAACCAGCTGAGGCTCCGACCGCCCCAGCAGCCGAGCAGAGCGAGCAGGCAGAGGCTCCAGCTGAGGCTACTGCCCCGGCAGCTGAGGCACCACAGGCTGCTGCACCAGCATCGGGTGCAACCGAGGAGGGAGGCGTGATCAAGCTCGCCGCCTCCACCCCGGGAGCTCCGGGTGCACCGGGCGCGCCAGCGGCTTCTGCTGCACCGGCTGCTGCCCCACAGGCTGCAGCGCCAGCTGCTCCGGCCCAGCCAGCAGCACCGCAGGCACCTGCCGAAGAGCAGGCCGAGGCTCCAGCCGAGGAGGCTGGCGCTGAAGAGACCCCAGCCGAGGAAGCACCGAAGGCCGCTGAGGCTCCCGCCGCTCCGGCAGCGGATAAGCCAGCCAGTGGCGCGACCACCGAGGGTGGGGTCATCAAGCTGACCCGCAACACCCCGGGCGCACCGGGTGCCCCAGGCGCTCCTAACTCCTAAGGGTCAGGCAAGAGGCACGGCCCTCTGACCTAAAGAACCGCATCTGCTTCCCAGCAGGTGCGGTTCTTTCTATGCGCCGCCTCGCGGCAATCCCCTTTGAAACGCAACAGTCCGTCGCGGACTACTCCAGCCCCTGCTAAAAACGGGACCTGCCGGTCAGCCCCAGCGCCCCACCACCAACAGTGAAGCGCCGACCTAACCGCGTGGTCGGCCGCGCGGCGAGCTGACCGTCCGGTCACCCGGGATCCAGAAGCGCAGCGGGGCGGCGACATTCTTCGA
Source organism: Corynebacterium urealyticum DSM 7109 (assembly GCF_000069945.1). Lineage (NCBI taxonomy): Bacteria > Bacillati > Actinomycetota > Actinomycetes > Mycobacteriales > Corynebacteriaceae > Corynebacterium > Corynebacterium urealyticum. The sequence goes on from NC_010545.1 coordinate 2,116,783, forward strand.
AATCCCGATACGCGGCCCGGCGAAAAACTCCGCCCGCTCCGCCGGCGGTTGCAGGTACAGCACCCCCTCCTCGGGGTCAGTCACCCCCAGCGCGTCATCAACCTGGATCACCCGCGAACCGTCGAGAGGCAGGTCGAAGCCCATGGCCTGGCCGAAATTTCCGGGACCGCGGGCCAGGTTCTCCTCGGCATGACTCTCCCCACGCCGCTGACGCGCGAGTTCCTTTCCCGCGATGACCTCCCCGGCGCGCAGCAGGATCCCTCCCGCCTCACCTTCCGGGTGACACACCAGGTTCCCGGCGCGGTGGATCCCGTAGCTGGCGTAAACGTAGAGCCTCTGCGGTGGGCCGAACATCGTTTCGCACCGGGGCGTGGGGCCGTTGTAGGCATGAGATGCGGGATCATTGCGCCCCACGTAGGCCTCGACTTCAGTGAGGCGTACCGCTACCTGCCCAAAGCGAAGCACCCCTCCCAATAGGAGGGGTGCGGTGTGTTCGGCAGATTGATGGAAGTCGAGGTGGATGGTCATGCCCACCACCTTAGGTGGGTGCCTTCCTGCTCGCTTTTAGTCGCTGGTTTTAGAGGCGCTGGCGGCTCAGGAAGTTCCAGACTTCCTGGCTGGCATCCGGCACGCGGTTCCAGGTGTGGTTCTGCGGGTTGGTGATCAGCTGCGTCTCAGCGCGGGCGCAACGGTAGACGTGGCGCTTGCCGCCCGGGACGTTGTGGATCGCTGGCTGCGGTGCACAGCCATTGCGGGCCTTGTAGCTGTTCATCAGGCGCGGGACGCTCAGGTACGGACGGCCGTGGCGGGTGCCGCCGTTGTAGCGCATCATCGTGTCGCCGGTGCCGTGCATCACGAGGATCGGGATCGGCAGGTTCTTACAGCCGGAGTTCACCGGGTTGTAGTAGGCACCGCCGACGGACGCGACACCCGCGAAGACGTGCGGCAGGTGGCAGGCGACGACAGCGGTCATGCCGCCACCATTGGAGTGGCCGGTGGCGTAGATGCGGCGACGGTCGACGTTGTAGGTGCGGTCAATCTCGTCGATGATCTGGGTGACGAAGCGCAGGTCCTCGCCGCCACGGACGCTAGCGTACGGTGCACCCTCCCAGCCGTGGTTGATGGACTCCGGGTAGATGCGGATGGCCTCGCGTGCCGCACCAGTCTCGTGCAGGCGGGAGTAACGGCGGAAGTTCTCCGGGCTATCGCGCCAGCCATCGAAGCCGAAGACCACCGGGGCGGGGCGGGCCGGGTTGTAGTGAGTCGGGACGTGCATGATGTACCGGCGGTTGCGGCCGGTGGACTTGGTGTACACGTTGATGGATTGGCCGTTGCCGATGTGCGGAGCTGGCTTCGCGTTATTCGGGCGCCCCTGCGGCGCCGGTGCCGGCGCGTCCGGCAGGCTGGAGCCCGCTGGGAGTGCGTCCTGCACCCGCTGGCCGTTCGGCAGGCGGATGTCGCCGAGGTTCGGCAACTGAACCTGTGGGAGCTGGAAGTCGGAAGACTGTGGGACGGCTGGCAGCGGTGGCAGCTGCGCCTCAGCCTTGAGGGTGTCAGGAAGTTTGTGTGTGAGGCTCTGATTGAGAGGGAGTTTCACCGATAATGACTACGGTGTCACCGAAGAAAGGCCATGACCCGGCGAGGGTCAACGAGATCAGCGAGAAGCTGATGGAAAATCCTGAGCTGGCTAGCCTGATCAGCGAGCTGTCGACCTCCGCTGATGATGCCAGCGAGCTGGTCAAAGGCCTGCTGCAGGCATCAATCAACGCTGGTCTGCAGGCGGAGATGGATGCGCATTTGGGCTATAGCCACTCCGACCGCAAGTCCAAAGCCCAGGTTGAACCCGTGCACGGCGGCAATCACCGCAACGGGTCGTACACCAAGACCGTCAATTCTGGCTACGGCGCGGTGGAAGTGACCGTGCCCAGGGATCGTGCTGGCACGTTTACTCCGAAGATGGTGCCCAAGGGCGCACGCCGGCTCACAGAACTCGACGACATGATCGTCTCGCTATACGCCGGCGGGATGGGGCCCGGCCCCCGGAAAGTAGACACCGTGGGGGTGAAATTATTGGCTTTACTCTAGCGCATTGTTAGGAAGCGTGAGATTCGTACTCAATGGGTGTGAGGTACTTGCACCAGGAATGCCTTCGGGTGGTGTTGTAGCGCGCACACCATGCGAAGACGTCGCGTCGGCAGACTAGCTGATTGGAAAAGACTTTCTGGTCTTTGAGCACTTCTCGTTTCAACGCCGCGTTAAACGACTCCGCGAGTGAATTATCAGCGCTGCTGCCAACTGCTCCCATCGACTGGGTGACGTTGAGTCTTCGGCAGACAGCCTGAAACTGCGATGAGGTATACACGCTGCCATGATCTGAGTGGAAGATCGCCCCGGAGAGACTGCCACGGGTACGGCGAGCATGCTCGAGCGCTTCTTCGACGAGGTCGGTGCGCATGTGGTCTGCGATCGCGAAGCCGACGAGCATCCGCGAGTAGCAGTCAATCACAGAAGCCAGATACATATTCGACCCGTCTGCGATCGGCAGATAGGTAATATCGCCGACGAGGATCCTATTGGCAGCTGGCGCAGTGAAGTTCCGCTTGACCAGGTCAGCGAATATAAAGCGATGACGCTCACGCTGTGTTGTCGTGACCTTACGTTTTTTCGTGTAGCCGCGCAGCTGAAGCTTCCTCATAATCGGGGCGATGCGCTTATGGTTGACCGGTCCGGTGCTACTGTACGCATCGTTGAAAGTCAGCTCGGCGGCAATGCGTTTTGCGCCGTAGAGCTGCTTCTTGTCGTCGAAGATGGCCTGGACCTTGGCTCCGAGTATGGCATCATCAACCAGTCTGCGGTGCCGCTGGGCGCTGCTAGCTTTCCATTTGTAGTAGGAGCTGCGGTTTAACCCGAGTACGGTGCACATCCGCTTGACCGAGTAATCGGTGCGGTGGTCATCAACGAACCGGAAGCGGATCACCAGTTCGTCTCTTCCATGAAATATTTGGCTGCCTTACGCAAAATATCGCGTTCTTCTTTCAGGCGGGCGTTTTCCTGTTGCAGCTGACGTAGCTTCTCAGCATCGGTCAGTTGCCTCGCACGATCAGCACGTAAGCCCGCTGAAAGCTGGGGTTTCGTGCCAGTTCCGTACTTATCAACCCATACGCGAAGCGTGGAGCGGTTGATCCCTAAATCAGCGGCCGCAGCGTTCACCGACACCTGTGGATCGTTCTCGTACATCGCGACCGCGTCGCGCTTGAACTGATCCGAATAAACCTTCCTAGGCATGGAGGTAGATTACCTTTCCCCGACTCAACACAGCCGGAATCAGAGGTGTCTACCAAACAGGGGTCAGGTCCGTCCTGAAGGTTTGGTTGACCTCCGGGTTTATGCCGCCAGTGTAGCGGCTGGGTTCATGATGAGTTCGAACTCGATGGGGGTGAGTTTCCCGAGTCGGCGTTGACGGCGTTTGCGGTGGTACTTGCCCTCGATCCAGGACACGATGGCCAGACGCAGTTCTTCTCGTGTGCCCCAGGATCGACGGTCGAGGACGTTCTTCTGCAGTAGCGCGAAGAACGACTCCATCGCGGCGTTATCGCCACATGCCCCGACCCTGCCCATCGAGCCACGTAGCCTGTGGCGCTTCAGCGCTTTGCGGAAGCGGCGCGACCGGAATTGGGACCCTCGATCGGAATGGACGATCACCCCAGCGGGCCGGCCTCGGTGGACCACCGCCATCTCGAGCGCGTTGACGGCGATACGGGCCTTCATCCGTGAATCGATCGAGTAGCCCACGATCCGGTTGGAGAACACGTCCTTGATCGCACACAGATACACCTTGCCCTCGCGGGTGCGGTGCTCGGTGATATCGGTCAGCCACACCTGGTTAGGTTCGTCAGCGGTGAACTGACGCTGCACCAGGTCATCGTGAACCGGTGCGCCGGCCTTCTTGTAGCGAGTCTTACGCCTGGCGCACACCGACTGGATCCCGGCGACCCGGCACAACTGCCACACTCTGCGCTCGGACAACTCGTAGCCCAACTCAGCGAGGTCGTCTGCCAGCACCCGGTAGCCGCCTTCCGGATCATCGGCGTGGAGTTCGCGCAGCACGGCGATCAACTCGCGTTCCTCGGCCTCACGGGCTGACACCGGTTGCTTGAGCCACTTGTAGTAGCCCTGTTTGGAGAATCCCAGTATCCGGCACGCGACCGCCACCGGCACCCTCACCCGGCCACCGACCGCGGCCATCTCCTTCACGAGCGGATAGATCATTTTGGGGGCATGATGTGAGCCTGCGACAGATACGCCGCCGCGCGCCGCAGCACCTCGTTTTCTATCTCCAACTCCCGGATCCTGCGCAGCGCCTGCGACATGTCCTTGCGCGCCTCTGGATCGGTGGTCGGGGTCATCCCATGGGACTTGAACCTCGCGTCACGGATCCACGCCTGCAGCGTGGTCTTCGCGATACCGAGGTCCTTGACGACCTGCTTCTGCGGGATACCCGACTCGACCAACGCGACCGCGTCGCGCTTGAACTCGTCGGTGTAGGTGATCTTCGGCATGGTTGCCATCCTTTCAGCACGACGCCCTCTCAGGAATCATGCGGTCTTGGAGTCAACCAAACCTTCGGCAGTCCCCTGCGAGTAGTACGGCTGGAACGCTTCCAAGATCGTCTCAGGATCGTTGACGAAATCCACCACGAACGTCTTGGTTTTGTTTTTCGAAGGCATCGTCCTGTTAAGACGGGAAAGTGTCTGCACCGCCATCACGCCCGATAGTGGCTTGTCCACATACATCGCGGACAAGCGTGGCTCATCGAATCCGGTCTGGTATTTATTCGCCACGATCAAAAACTTGTATGCAGCACCGTCGACCATCTTGGACGTTTCCATCCGGCGCTGTCCCTCGGGTGCGTTTTCGTTATTGAGCGAGGATTCGGTGACGATCTGCTCTACATCTTCGTCCTTGGACACCTCCAGGGAGCCAGAAAACGCCACGAGTGCTTCAAGCCCGTGGTACTTCGGGTTGGACTTGATCACGTCTTGGACTGCTCTAAACGGTGCTGTTGCAAAGTTCGGGCGACAGGAAGACCTGCGTGAAATAATCACAGCCATGGGCATCTTCTCCGGTCGTCATTTCCCCCGTGAAATCATCCTGTGGGCGGTGCGGTGGTACTGCCGCTACGGGGTGAGCTACCGAGATCTCGAAGAGATGATGACTTCAGCGGGGCGTGCCGGTTGATCACACCACGATTCTCACCCCTGGGTCCAGAAATACGCCCCTGAGCTGGACAAGCACACTTGGTGGTACCGACAAGTTCCTGACTGGCAGGCCCGGTCCTGGCGGGTGGACGAGACCTATATCCGGGTCGGGGGAAAGTGGTGCTACCTCTATCGGACCATCACCGCTGGCGGGCATACCCTGGATTTTTACCTGTCCCCAAAGCGTAACGTCGCCGCAGCGAAGCGTTTCCTGGCCAAGCCCCTGAGGACGAACACGATAACCGGGTTCCCGCGGGTGATCAACACCGATAAAGCACCCTCCCTGGCCAGGGCAATCGCCGAGTTGAAGTCAGAGGGAATCTGCCCGCAGACCGTGGAACACCGGCAGGTGAAATACCTCAATAACGTCATTGAAGGAGATCATGGGCGGCTGAAACGGATCCTCGGACCGAAGGGGGCGTTCAAAAACCGGACCTCGGCGTACCGGACGTTGAAAGGGATGGAAGCGATGCACTCATTACGGAAAGGCCAGGGCGCGATGTTTGCCTACGGGCAACCGAACCCGGATGCGGTGATCGTCAGCCGGGTGTTCGAGGCTGCCTGAGAACGCCGACCCGCAGCGAGCATCAGAGGATGAAGACTGGGTCGTCACGGCTCTCCGCCTGAAGTTTGCAACAGCACCGGATGTAGGGGTTGTCCCAGGTGCCGGTGGCGTTGAGGACGATGTCGGCGGTGAAGGTGGTGCCGTCGGCGAGTGTGATCCGCAGCGGGGAGGCGGGGTCCGTGGTGGTCGGTTCGACGCGGTGGACGGCGGCTGGGCGGGCGACGTCGAGATTGAAGGTGTCCTCGTAGGCTCCGTAGTAGTCGGTGACCAGCCGGGAGGCGGGGACGTCCGGGTCGGGGCGGTCCATGGCAGGCCCGGCAGGTCCGCGATGCCGTGCGCCCTGCCGAGGGTGAGGGAGTCCCAGCGGTGGCACCACGCGCCCCGGGGCCGTCGTTCGCATCGAGAACCACCATGTCGTCCCGCCGGGTCCCGCGGCGGAGGGGCTCGTGGGCGGCGGACAGCCCGGCCTGGCCCGCGCCGATGATGACGGCGGGGATGTGGCGGTGCTGCAGGTCAGCGGGGTTCATGGCTGTCATCCTACGCCTGTTATATGACATGTCAGCAAGGTATGTGTCATGACCACTGTAATGGGAACTATACTCATTACGAAAAGTGATGGACGTCGTAGGTTCTGTTATGTACAGTGAAACCACCCCCGGCCCCCCCCCAACGATTGGATACCCATGACTGACACAACGTTCCGCGCCGCCGTCGTTGAGGACTTCGGTCCCGAACTCAACCTCCGCGACGTCGAGATGCCCACGCCCGGCCGCAACCAGGCGCTGGTGAAGCTGCAGGCCTCCGGCATCTGCCACACCGACCTCCATGCCGCCGAGGGTGACTGGCCCGTCAAGCCCGAGCCGCCCTTCGTTCCCGGCCACGAGGGTGTCGGCGAGGTCGTCGAACTCGGCCCCGGTGACCACTCCGTCAAGGTCGGCGACATCGTCGGCAACGTCTGGCTCTGGTCCGCCTGCGGTGAGTGCGAGTACTGCCGCACCGGATGGGAGACCCTGTGCAACCAGGCCGAGTACGGCGGCTACACCGTCAACGGCTCCTTCGGCACCTACATGCTCGTGGATACCCGCTACTGCGCCCGCATCCCCGAGGGCTCCGACCCCGTCGAGGTCGCCCCGATCCTGTGCGCCGGCGTCACCGTCTACAAGGGGCTGAAGGTCTCCGAGACCAAGCCCGGTCAGTTCATGGTCATCTCCGGCGTCGGCGGCCTCGGCCACATCGCCGTCCAGTACGCCGTGGCCATGGGTATGCGCGTCATCGCCGTCGACATCGCCGACGAGAAGCTCGAGCTGGCCAAGAAGCACGGCGCGGAGTTCACCGTCAACGCCAAGCACGCCGACCCGGCCGAGGCGGTCCAGGAGTTCACCGACGGCGGCGCCCACGGTGTCCTGGTCACCGCGGTCCACCCGCAGGCGTTCGGCCAGGCGGTCGGCATGGCCCGCAAGGGCGGCACCATCGTGTTCAACGGCCTGCCCCCGGGGGACTTCCCGGCCCCGATCTTCGAGATCGTGTTCAAGGCCCTGACCATCCGCGGCTCCCTCGTGGGTACCCGCCAGGACCTGGCCGAGGCGCTCGACTTCTACGCCCGCGGCCTGATCAAGCCGACCGTGTCCGAGTGCTCCCTCGACGACGTCAACGCCGTCTTCGAGGAACTGCGCCACGGCAAGGTCGACGGCCGCATGTCCATCCGCTACTAGCGGCCGCCGGCACCTGACCCCGCCATCCCCGACCGCCCGGGTCGGGGATGGCGGGGTTGACGGGTTAAGGTAACTGCACACCCGTACAACTGCATCAGCGCAGCGTACACCCCACCCGGTGGCCGGTGCGTACCGGAAGGAAGTGAACGGCGCCATGGATTACACCCCGTACAGCCTGCTTATCGACGTCGGCTGGATCTCCCTGCTCATGGTCATCGGCAACGTCCTGCGCCGCAAGGTGGGCCTGTTCCAGTGCCTGCTCATGCCGGCCTCGATCACCGCCGGCCTCCTCGGCCTGATCAACTTCTCCGGTGCTGTTGCAAACTTCAGGCGGAGAGCCGTGACGACCCAGTCTTCATCCTCTGATGCTCGCTGCGGGTCGGCGTTCTCAGGCAGCCTCGAACACCCGGCTGACGATCACCGCATCCGGGTTCGGTTGCCCGTAGGCAAACATCGCGCCCTGGCCTTTCCGTAATGAGTGCATCGCTTCCATCCCTTTCAACGTCCGGTACGCCGAGGTCCGGTTTTTGAACGCCCCCTTCGGTCCGAGGATCCGTTTCAGCCGCCCATGATCTCCTTCAATGACGTTATTGAGGTATTTCACCTGCCGGTGTTCCACGGTCTGCGGGCAGATTCCCTCTGACTTCAACTCGGCGATTGCCCTGGCCAGGGAGGGTGCTTTATCGGTGTTGATCACCCGCGGGAACCCGGTTATCGTGTTCGACCTCAGGGTCTTGGCCAGGAAACGCTTCGCTGCGGCGACGTTACGCTTTGGGGACAGGTAAAAATCCAGGGTATGCCCGCCAGCGGTGATGGTCCGATAGAGGTAGCACCACTTTCCCCCGACCCGGATATAGGTCTCGTCCACCCGCCAGGACCGGGCCTGCCAGTCAGGAACTTGTCGGTACCACCAAGTGTGCTTGTCCAGCTCAGGGGCGTATTTCTGGACCCAGGGGTGAGAATCGTGGTGTGATCAACCGGCACGCCCCGCTGAAGTCATCATCTCTTCGAGATCTCGGTAGCTCACCCCGTAGCGGCAGTACCACCGCACCGCCCACAGGATGATTTCACGGGGGAAATGACGACCGGAGAAGATGCCCATGGCTGTGATTATTTCACGCAGGTCTTCCTGTCGCCCGAACTTTGCAACAGCACCTTCAATCGAGTCGCTCAACGCTTAAACTGCGTAAAGCTACCCGTAACCGCGGGCAATTCCCGAACGATACCGCGGCGCTGAAAACGCTGTGGCTGATGATCTGCAACATCGAAGACAAGCGCGCTGCCCAGCGAGCGAAGAATGCAAAGCGCGACATCGAATGCAACGGCTATGTTGAAGGGGTGAAAGCCACCGGGTGGAAACAGGCCATCAACCAACTAGCTGTGGCACACCCCGACCGATTCGCGGACTACTTGTAAACCAAGCCCCCGCACACAAAGAATCGGACACTCTCTCAGCCTTTGGTGTGGTGGGCAGTTCTCCCAGGCCCAAGCCTAGCACCAGTAGCCCGCTAAAAGCGACGACGGCGGCGCGCTTGAACCCACGGCGAGCTCTAAGGTTTTTCAGCATTCTCTTACCTTACATCAAGGAAGAAAGAAGTCACATGAATAACACCGGTAACATTTACAATGTGACACCACCCCTCCAATAAGCGACCTACCTGCACGATTGTCGGCACGGAATCGGAGAACATAAACTTCAGTCCTAACCCCCCGCCGTCCCCCCCTACGTAAGAAGGCGAGCTAATGACGACCCCCGGCAACTCTGAGCGAGACGTCGCACGGTCAGGCACGCCCGCAACCGACGCGGAGATGTCTGAGGCCACGACCGACGGCGCTACCCCGGCGCCGCATGAGCCAACGGAAAACACCCCGCAGGACAACGCGCAGGGCGACGTCGACACCGACCCGAACGCCGACACCGCAGCCTCCCCCGTCGCGGACAACTCCCCCGAGGCAACGGACGAGGATGGTACCGAGGCCGAACAGGACCCCGAGGAACTGGAGGAGGACGACCGCCCGTGGCGCCAAAACCTCGCCGCGGACATGAAATCCCCCATGGGCAAGCTCCCCACCTGGGGCTGGATGGCAATCATCCTGACCGTGGCGGTCATCGCTGCCATCGCCTTCGGAATCCTCTTCATGGGTAAGGCGAAGACCACCGCGGAGGCTAACGAGTCCCCCACCGGCGCGATCACCCCATCCCGCCCGGCGGCAACCACGACCAGCAAGTACGAGCGCGACCCGAACGCCGGGGCGCCCAACGGCGGCTACGTGAACCCGGGATACGTCGACCCCGGATACTACGAGCCCGCCCCAGAGCCGGAGGAGACGACCACGGACCCCTCCGAGGAAACCACGAGCAAAACCCCAAGCTCGAAGCGCAAGCCCTCCTCGGACACTCCAAAGCCACCAGCCCAGGGCGATAACGGAAACACCGAGCCGAAGCCGAACCCCGGCACCGGCAATAACGGCGGAAACGAGGGAGTCCTCCCTAACCCCGGCGACGTCATCGACCAACTCACCGGTGAGGACGACAGCGGCACCGGCGGTGGTAACCGCGGTGGCGGGAACACCGGCGGAGCGGGAACCGGAAACGGCGGGCGGAACTAGCCGAAATGCTGGCGAAACGTTTGCCACCCTGGCAAGGTTTGAAGAATGAGTAAGCCCCTACGCCCCAGCGAATTGCGCCACCTGAACCAATCTTCGAAGCTGGCTAACGTTCTCTACGAGATCCGCGGCCCAGTCAACGCGGAAGCCGAGCGCATGGCCGCCGACGGCCACCGGATCCTCAAGCTGAACACCGGCAACCCCGCCGAGTTCGGCTTCGAGGCCCCGGATGTGATCATGCGCGACATGATCTCCGCTCTGCCGCACGCGCAGGGTTACTCCACCTCCAAGGGCATCATCTCCGCCCGCCGCGCGATCGTCGCCCGCTACGAGGTCATCCCCGGCTTCCCGGAGTTCGACGTCGAGGACGTCTTCCTGGGTAACGGTGTCTCCGAGCTGATCACGATGACGATGCAGGCCCTGCTCGACGACGGCGACGAGGTCCTCATCCCGTCCCCCGACTACCCGCTGTGGACGGCGTCGACGTCCCTGTCCGGCGGTAAGCCGGTGCACTACCTGTGCGACGAGGAGGACAACTGGAACCCCTCCATCGAGGACATCCGCTCCAAGGTCACCGAGCGCACCAAGGCCATCGTGGTGATCAACCCGAATAACCCGACCGGCGCGGTGTATTCCAAGGAGATCCTGCAGCAGATCGTGGATGTGGCCCGCGAGCATTCTCTGCTCATCCTGGCCGACGAGATCTACGACAAGATCCTGTACGACGACGCCAAGCACATCAACATCGCGAGCCTCTGCCCGGACCTGCTGTGCCTGACCTTCAACGGCCTCTCCAAGGCCTACCGGGTCGCCGGTTACCGCTCCGGCTGGATGGTCATCACCGGCCCGAAGGGGCACGCGGAGGGCTTCCTGGAGGGCCTGACGATGCTCGCCGGGACGCGGCTGTGCCCGAATGTTCCGGCCCAGCACGCCATCCAGGTGGCGATCTCCGGCCGTCAGTCCATCGACGGCCTCGTGCTGCCAGGTGGCCGTCTGCTGGAGCAGCGCAATATGGCGTGGGAGAAGCTCAACGAGATCCCGGGCGTGAGCTGCGTGAAGCCGATGGGCGCGCTCTACGCTTTCCCGAAGCTGGACCCGAACGTCCACGAGATCCACGACGATGAAAAGCTCATGTTCGATCTGCTCCGCGCGGAGAAGATTCACCTGGTTCAGGGCACGGGTTTCAACTGGCCGACCCCGGATCACTTCCGCATGGTTACCCTGCCGTGGGCCCGCGATATCAAGGACGCCATCGAGCGGCTGGGGAACTTCCTCGCCAGCTACCGCCAGTAGGCCCGGCCCCTGCGGCGGACCCCCGCTGCCCGTGCCGACTCAAGGCAGGCAGCCGGGCACAGCCCCCCGGTGCGGAGGCGACTTTAGGCGAGCGTGCGGCTGCGGCCGAGTGCGAGCACCCGCCAGCCGGCATCCTCCCAGGACTGCTGGTCCAGGCAATTGCGCCCATCGATCACGGTGGGCGCCTTCTTTTTCTTCTTCTCCCCCGGCGCTACTCCTGCCCCGGGGGGCGGACCGGCCTGCACCGCATCCAGCGCCTCGGCCGGCTTCAGACGTCGGAACTTCGGCCACTCGGTAGCCACAATCACCAGCTCCGCTCCCTGCAGGGCCTCGGGCAGCGTGGGGGCGTGCTGCAGCTCGGGAGCCGCCAGGCGGGCAGTTTTCTTCGCCTTCGGGTCGTAGATGCGCACGTGAGCCCCGGCCTGGTAGAGCCGCATCGCGATATCCACGCCCGGTGCCTCGCGCACATCATCACTGCGAGGCTTGAAGGCTGCGCCTAGCACGGTGATGCTCCGGCCGGTGACGTCCCCACCGAAGACCTCGTGGGCCATGTGTTCCACCTTGTCGCGGCGGGAGTTGTTGATCGCGTCCACCTGGCTCAGCAGGCCGCTGGCCCCGGTCGCGCCGAGCTCTTCGGCGGTGGTCATGAACGCACGGACGTCCTTCGGCAGGCAACCACCACCGAATCCGAGACCGGCGTGGAGGAAAGACTTGCCGATGCGACGGTCCGCACCCAGGGCCGCGGCGAGTGCCGTGACGTCCCCACCGGAGGCGTCGCAGAGATCGGCGACCGCATTGATGAAGCTGATCTTGGTGGCGAGGAAGGAGTTCGCGCTCGTCTTCACCAGCTCCGCGGTGGCGGGGTCCATCATCATCAGTGGTGACCCCTCGGCCAGGGGTTCGGCGTAGATCTCCCGGACGAGCTTTTCGACCTTCTCGCGGTCCTCGTCCCGCGCTCCGACGACGATGCGGTCAGGGTGCAGGGTGTCGTCCACTGCGGTGGATTCGCGGAGAAACTCGGGGTTCCATGCGACGGTGCAGCTCGCCACCGGGGCGGAATCCTTCTTAGCCTTCGAGCCTTTCTTGCTGCCGGTTTTCTTGGCTGCTGCCTGCGCCGCCGCGGCGTGGATGAGCCGGTCCATCCGTTCCTGCAGCACCGGGGTGGTCCCGACGGGGACGGTGGACTTACCCAACAGGACGTGATCGCCGCGTAGTAGCGGGGCCAAGGCGTCGACGACGGCGTAGATCTGGCTGAGGTCGGCCCCCGCACCGCCGGCCTGCTGCGGGGTGCCGACGCAGAGGAAGTGAGTCTTGGCGAACTCGGCGGCTTCCGCCGGGTCGGTGGTGAAGCGCAGTTTTCCTGCGCTGACCCCCCGTTTCAAAAGTTTCTTTAATCCCGGTTCGTAGAACGGGGATTTGCCAGCGTTGAGCCTTTCGACTTTCGCTGGATCGGTATCCACCCCCAGCACGTCATGGCCGAGCTCGGCCATGCACGCTGCGTGTGTTGCTCCCAAGTAGCCGGTGCCGACAACAGTCATCCGCATGCCCCACACAATACGCACGGATTCGGTTGCGTGACGGGCAGCGCGTCAGCGACGCCGGATCGGGGCCGCTACTTGCGGAAGTTCAGATAAGCCTTCGACGGAGTCGGACCGCGCTGGCCCTGGTACTTCGAGCCCACCGCACCCGAACCATAGGGGTTCTCGGCGGGGCTGGAGAGCTTGAAAATAGCCAGCTGACCGACCTTCATCCCCGGGTACAGGGCGATCGGCAGGTTCGAGGTATTGGAAAGCTCCAGGGTGATGTGACCGGAGAAACCCGGGTCGATGAAGCCCGCGGTGGAGTGGGTCAGCAGCCCCAGGCGCCCCAGCGAGGACTTGCCCTCCAGGCGGCCTGCCAGGTGATCGGGGATCGTGAACTTCTCAAGCGTCGCGCCGAGGACGAACTCCCCCGGGTGCAGGATGAAGGGCTCCTCGCCTTCCACCTCCACGAGGGTGGTGAGCTCCTCCTGCGGCAGCTTCGGGTCGATGTGGGTGTACCGGGAGTTATTGAACACCCGGAACAGGCTATCCAGCCGCACGTCCACAGAGGAGGGCTGCACCATCGAGGCATCAAAAGGCTCGATGCCGAGCTGACCGGCGGCGATTTCTGAACGGAGGTCACGATCTGAAAGAAGCACGTCTCCCAGTCTAACCGAGCAACCCGCGCCGAACCCCCACACCACTGAGCGGGGCTCAGATTGGGCCACCGAGCGACAGCCGGATCGAGCCACCGAGCGACAGCCGGGTTAAACCATTGTGCAGCGGCCGACGCGACGCTAACGGCCTGGCCTTTTGGCTGCTCCCCGACGCGTGCCCTATACTTAATCGCTAGTGTCCAGGACACATTTGCCGATGTAATTCAATGGTAGAATGTCAGCTTCCCAAGCTGAATACGCGGGTTCGATTCCCGTCATCGGCTCAGATTCCCCCGGTGGGCATATGCGCACCGGGGTTTTCGCTATCCCGAGCCATAAAATCCACCCCTCCCCGCTACACTCATATCCACCATCACCCTGCCGAATCCCTACCGGCAGGCCGGGCGCCGGGGCGAGGTTGACGTCCTAAAACTAAAGAGCGCCCCTGGGGCGGAGAAGGAAGGACCACGACGATGGCGCAGCAAGCCAGTCGGCAGGCCGACGAGCATGCCAGCGGGCAGGGACTGACGCGGATCAGCGACCAGGAGAACCCCTACCCGGTACCGGAGAAATACCCGGAGTATCAGCCGAAGAACGATACGACGAAGGGGCAGCGCAAGCTCTCCGTCTACACCGCTATCGACGCCCTCTTCATCATCGTCACCCTCGCCCTGACCGCCTGGTACCTGGCGCTGATGATCCTCAACGGCTTCAACATGGAAACCAAGAGCCTGATCTGGGTGATCTGGTGGTTCCTCGTGCTCGCGTACCTCTCGCTGCCGCGCATGCACCAGCTGTTCACCTTCGTCTACGTGCCGGACTACTTCGTCGCCCGCGCGCGCACCTCCGATGGGCTGCTGGGCGATCCGGTGAATATTGCGCTGCACGGCTCGGAGGAGGACATCCACGCGGTGCTGCTGGCCGCGGGTTGGACGAAGGCAGACAAGATCACGCTGCGTTCCAGCTGGAAGATTGCCGTATCCAGCGTGTTCCGGAAGTCCTACCCGGCGGCACCGGTCAGCCCGCTGGTGATTTTCAAGCGCTCGCAGGCCTTCGCCTATCAGCAGGAGGATTCCGGCAGTGCATCCAAGCGCCACCACGTGCGGCTGTGGCGCACCCCGGATGATTGGGCGCTGCCCGGCGGGGAGAAGGTCGCCTGGATGGCCGGCGCAACCTACGACCGGGGCGTGGGGCTGTCCAGCTTCACCGGCCAGATCACCCACAAGATCGACGAGGACACGGACGCCGAACGCGACTACCTCATCGGCACCCTGCAGTACGTCGACCCAAAGATCACCGTCAAGGTGCTGCCGGACTTCTCCTCGCCGTATATCTGCCACAACGGCGGCGGAGACAAGATCGTCACGGATGGTGACCTTCCGATTGTCGACGTCACCGGCGCGGCCGAAAGGCTCGCTGACGTCCCCAAAGTGCGCGACGGCGTGCAGGCGCGCAAGGAGGAAGAAGAGGCCAGCCGCAAGCGGGACAAGGAGCTGCCACCGGCTGAGATGAATATCGTCGGTGCGCTGACCGCCATCGTGGCGATCTTCACCGCGTGGCGTTCCGGCACCCAGCTGGCGAGTATCGGCTGGGTGACTGGTTCGCTGAAGCAGACCTGGGTGCTCTACGGGCACTTCGTCGGGTCGCTAGCGGCACTGCTGCTCCTGGTCCTGACCTTCATGCGCATCCGGTGGGCGCGTGTGCTGCTGATGGTCACGATCACGCTGATCTCCATCGGCGACCTCTTGGCCGCCGCAACCTCCGAGCACCACGTGGCCAGCAACCTCTTCATGGTGGCGGTCGCGCTGGTGCTGGTGATGAGTATTTCCTCCGAGAGTTCCAGGCGCTGGGTCAGCGGCGGCCGGGAGGACAAGGTGGTCAGTTACAACCTGCGCCACCCCAACCGCGGGCTATCCGTGGAGTAGGAAGCGCCACCCGCGCTCGACATTCGAGCAGGAACGCGCCCGGGAAACGCCCCGCACCGGAACGTCTCCGCGACAGAACGCCTCCGCAACGAAGAAAGGTTCAGCATGGCCGACGCACCGTCCCCCGGTTCCCGGGGTGTCCGGAGCACCCAGGGTGCCCGAGCTTCCCAGAGCCCCCGCACGCCGGACGAGACGAACCGGAACTTCGTGGGCTCCCGCCTGCGCCAGCTGCGCAAGGAGCGGGATATCTCGCAGGCCCAGCTCGCCACGACCCTGGGGCTGTCCGCGAGTTACGTGAACCAGATCGAGCACGATCAGCGCCCCCTGACCCTGGCGGTGCTGCAGAAGATCACCAGGGCCTTCGGTGTGGACGCCACCTTCTTCGCCAACGAGGACTCCCTCCGCCTGCTCGCCGAGGTTCAGGACGTCATGGCCGATCGCGATATCTGGCCCACTCCGGTGGACGTCACCGAATTGGCCGAGCTGGTGCGCCACCACCCCGCGATCGCCCGCGCCATGGTGGACATGCACAGCCGCTACCGGAACGTCTCTGACAAGCTCACGCTGGCCACCGAGGAGCGCCTGCAGGGTTCTGCGGTGCTGTCCATTACCCCTCGTGGCGAGCTCTTCGGGCGCGCCTCCGGGCCGGAGGCCTTCTCCATGCCGCACGAGGAGGTCCGGGACTACTTCTACGCCCGGCAGAACTACGTGGACGTCCTGGACGTACAGGCCGAGAAGCTCGCGAAAAAGCTGAACCTCGGGGCCACGCAGATCCGCCACGCGGAAGCGATCCTCGTCGACCGACTCACGGATAAGCACAACGTGACGGTCACCTACTCCCGGGACATGGGCGACACGCAGCACAGCTTCGACCCAGAGACGAAGCGGCTGTACGTCTCCGCCATGATGCGGCCAGGGCAGATCGCGTTCCGCCTGGCCACCGAGCTGGCCTACCTGGAGGCCGGCCCGACCATCCGTTCCCTGGTGGAGCTGGGCAACTTCACCTCTGATGCCTCCCGCAGGCTGGCCTCCCGTGGCTTGGCCACTTACTGGGCGGCGGCCCTGCTGATGCCCTACGGGCAGTTCCACGCCTCCGCTGAAGAATCCCGCTACGACCTGGAGTTCCTCATGCGTGAGTACGGGGTGGGTTATGAGACGGTCTGCCACCGGCTCTCCACCCTGCAGCGCCCCAGCCTGCGCGGCGTGCCCTTCACCTTCGTGCGGGTGGACCGAGCGGGGAATATGTCTAAGCGGCAGAGCGCCTCTGGCCTGCACCTGTCGGGCTCGGGCGGTACCTGCCCACTGTGGAATGTCTACGAGACCTTCAGCTACCCGGGCAAGATCATGCGGCAGATCGCCCAGATGCCGGACGGTCGCACGTACCTGTGGGTCGCCCGAACAGTGAATCACCACCGCTCGGCGTGGGGGAACCCGGGCAAGATGTTCGCCATCGGCCTGGGCTGCGAACTGCGGCACGCGCAGCGCACCGTGTACGCCGATGGCTTGGACTTGGAGGACACCTCCGCGGCCACCCCGATCGGTTCGGGTTGCCGCCTGTGCCCGAGGACGACCTGCCCGCAGCGCGCGTTCCCGCCGATCGACCGCCAGGTGGACATCGACGCCCACCGTTCCTCGGTCTCGCCGTACTAGCGGCGTTCGGACGCGGGCGGATTGTCCCAGGACGTTGCCCCCGCGACGCTCGCGCCGCCGCGTGGCTAGTAGCGCCGCTAGTGGTGTGCCTAGTCGCGTGGCGGCGTGATGTCTAGCGAGGTATCGGTGTTGTAGTAACCGAAGCCCGGCTCTTCGCGGTCGAAGAGTCCGATCTGCGCGCGGCGCTCCAGCTCGCGGCGGTTATAAGTGGCCTGCTGGATCGCCTCCTCCGAGTCGAAGCCGGATCCCAGAGCGCCGGCGATCATGCCGAGCGACGCAGCGAACCACGCCAACAGCAGGTAATTCCACGGCTGAACCGGGTGGCCAATCTGCAGGCTGAAGTACTTCACCGGCACGATCGCTGCCGCCAGCATGAGCAGCACACCAATGAGGAGCAGGTACATCAACAGCGAGGAAATCGCCACAGTCACGAGCGTGGCGTAATTATCCCACCGGGCACGCCACCACCCCACCGAGTCGTAGCGGAATTTCGAGGAGCGGGGGTTCCACAGGCTGTTGTTGTAGATCAGCCAGAAGGTCATCCCGCAGATCGCGAGAATGCTGATGAGGATCAGTCGCCAGATCGGCATCAGAGAGCTCATCAGCCAGATCGAACCGAAAAACACACCGAAGGCACCACTGGCCACGCCAAGGGCGATGGACCCGGAAAGCACCCGCAGCAGGGCCACCGGCCTGTTGCAGCGAATCATGCCGAGCAGCAGGCGGAGGGTGCGGCCGCGCCCCTCCAGCACGCGAGTGGTATCCGCTCGGACGTCGCCGCCCGCGATGTCTTCGTAGCCGTCGATGTTCTCTTCGGGCACGCCCGCACCGGCCATCTTGCCCTGCACCAGGCGGGTCATCTCCTGCCTCAGGCCGAGCTTTGCGCGCAGCAGGCCGAAGGCGGGGAGGCAGAGCATAGTGGCTTTGCCGTTCTGGATGCACTGGCTGATCACCGGCCGGCGGGTGCTGAGCGGCAAGTCGGTGAGATAGATCAACCGGTCCCACTGGTACTTCTCGAGCACCTCGATGGTGTTGTCGTGCAGCTCCACGGTTCCACGAGAACTCATCGGGAAGGAGCCGATGCGCAAGAAGAGCTCGGCAGGCTCCCCGGTGCGGTGGTCCTTGGCTGCTGCTTGGAGATCCGCGAAGAGCGCTTTAGCGCGCCGTTCTGGCAGGCCGGGGTCTGCCACGATGCCGATGCGGGTGGTCATGGGTGCTTCGTTTTTCCTTGCCTCAGGAGGGATTGTGGACTGCCCGCAGCGCGTGGAGGACCGTGCGAGATCACCTGTATTTGCGCTGGGTGGGGTGGATTTTACGGTGAGTGGCCCTAGCGCAGCAAAGCGCGCCCCCGAACCGGTCATTGTCGCCGGTTCGGGGGCGCGCTGTTCAGCTTCTCGGCTGGTCTCTAAACCCAGCCAGGCGGGGCGATAGCACCCCCGGGAACCTGTTAGAGGTTGATCATGTGGCCGCCGATACCGTGGGCGGCTTCCTTCATGGCCTCAGACAGGGTCGGGTGCGTGTGCACGTTGCGGGAGATCTCGTCCGCGGTGAGGTCGAAACGCTGCGCCAGGGTGAGCTCCGGCAGGAGCTCGGAGACGTCCGGGCCGACCATGTGACCGCCGAGCAGCTCGCCGAACTCTGCGTCCGCGATGAGCTTGACGAAGCCCACTGCGTTGCCGAGGCCCTGAGCCTTGCCGTTGGCGGTGTACGGGAAGGTCGCGACCTTGATCTCGCGGCCGTCCTCCTCTGCCTTCTTGCGGGCTGCTTCCTCGGTGTAACCGAAGGATGCGACCTGCGGGTTGCAGAAGGTAGCGCGCGGCATCATCTGGTAATCGCCCAGCTCCTGGGTCTCCGCGCCAGCGATGGTCTCTGCTGCGACAACGCCCTGCGCCTCAGCGACGTGGGCTAGCTGCAGCTTCGCAGTGACGTCGCCGATTGCGTAGATGTTCTTCGCGGAGGTGCGCATGCGCTCGTCGATGACGATCTCGCCGCGCTCGCCCAGCTCGACGCCGGCCTTGTCCAGGCCGAGGCCCTCGGTGCGCGGGGCGAAGCCGATGGAGACCATGACGCGGTCCGCCTTGAGGGTTTCGGACTTCTTGCCGTCGGCGGACTCGATGTCCACCTCGACGCCCTTGCCCTCGCCCAGGTCACGAACCTCGGTGGTCTTGTGACCGGTCTTGAGGTTCACGCCGAGGCGCTTGTACTGCTTCGCGATCTCGCGGGAGACGTCCTTGTCCTCGTTCGGCAGGACGCGGTCCATGAACTCGACGACGGTGATGTCCACGCCGAAGTTGGAGAGCACGTAGGCGAACTCCATGCCGATGGCGCCGGCACCGATGATGACCATGGACTTCGGGGCGTTCTCGTCGAGGATCTGCTCCTCGTAGGAGACGATGTTGCCGCCGATCTCAACGCCCGGCAGGGACTTAACGACCGAGCCGGTGGCGATGATGGCGTTATCGAAGGTGATCTTCTTGCCCTTATCGTCGCCGTCGACGATGGAGATCTCCTTGTCGGAGACGAACTCGCCGCGACCGTTGATCTCCTGGATCTTGTTCTTCTTCATCAGGTAGTGAACACCCTTGACGATGGAAGAAGAGACCTTGCGGGAACGCTTGTGCGCTGCACCGAAGTCCATGGAGATGTTATCGCCGGTAATTCCGAACGTCTTCGCTTCCTTGGTGATGGTGTGCGCCAGCTCCGCGTTACGGATCAGAGCCTTCGAGGGGATACAACCCACGTTGAGGCACACGCCACCCCAGTACTGCTTCTCGACAACTGCGGTCTTGAGGCCCAGCTGCGCCGCGCGAATTGCGGCGACGTACCCGCCAGGGCCTGCACCGATTACTACTACGTCATAATGTTCAGCCACGGCCCCAACCTTATAGCTAAATAGAGCCCAGAGCCAGCTTCAGGTTCGAGAAAGCGTCCGCGCTGCCGTGGACGAATCCACCCAGGAAGTCGGTGATGACGAGGATGATCTGGTCGATGAACTGCATGTCTGGTGGTCCTTAAAGTTCCGAGGGAAAAATCTGAAGTTTCTTGGCTTTCACGTGCTGCGATGCCAGAGGAATGGGAACGGCCTGTCCACTTCCTGCATTAGTTCTAGCAGCTTTATGGGCAAAAATACTAAGAAAAGCTGGCATTTACTTTCCCTTGTCTCATAATCATGGCTACTATCTAGCTGGTAGATTCCCAGCCGCTGGTCGGACCGGGGACAGAAAACCGCCGATCACCACAGCTGATACACGAAGGACAATTCGATGAAGAAGTACCTCGCCCGTGGCCTTGCCGCATCCCTCGCGGCCCTCATGCCACTGTCCATGGCCACCCACACCGCATCCTCTGCCTCGGCTGTGCCGGTGAGCGCCCAGGCCGTCGCTGACAATGCGAAGGCTGCGGAGCTGTACTGGGACGAGCTGCCGGGGACCGTGAACCCGAGCACCAACGGTCGCTGGGTCAACAAGGTTAAGGAGCTGAAGCGCGCGGGTCACAACGTCAGCTATGCCATCGCGACCTCCCCGGCCATGGGTGGCCTGGAAATCCCGCTGGTCGTCATCGGCCCGAAGGGTAAGAAGCTGCGCGAAACCGCCGGCCTACCAACCCTGTACATGCTCAATGGCGCCGACGGCGGCGAGGGCCGGGCGAACTGGATCAACCAGTCGGACATCATCGATTACTACGGCGAGAACCTCAACGCCAACATCGTCATCCCGATGTCTGGCGCGTTCAGCTACTACACCGACTGGGTGAGCAAGTACAACAAAGCTGGCTACAAGCCGATGTGGGAGACCTTCCTGACCAAGGAGCTGCCGCAGACCATCGAGAAGGAACTGAAGGCCAACGGCAAGCGCGCCATCGCGGGCATGTCCATGTCCGCCACTTCCTCGCTGAACCTGGCCGCGCACAACCAGGGTTTCTATGACTCCGTTGGCTCCTTCTCCGGCTGCGCGTCGACCACCAAGGGTCTGGCCCCGGCCTTCATCGGCATCACCCTGGCCCGCGGCGGGACCAACGTCAACGAGATGTGGGGCGGTTCCCACACCCCGGCAGCCCTCCGCGACGATGCCCTGGTCAACGCGAAGAACCTGGTCAAGCAGCCGAACCTGTACGTCTCCAACGCCTCTGGGTTGGTTGGCAAGCACGATGTGCTGAGCTCCGAGCGCGTGAGGGGCGACCTGTCCGCGGCCACGACCGTGGCTGTGGAGGGTGGCGTCATCGAAGCCGCCACCAATGGCTGCACCCACGACCTGGACGTGAAGCTGCGCTCCCTGGGTAAGAAGGACGCCACCTTCAACTTCCGCAACACCGGCACCCACCAGTGGGGCTACTGGCAGGACGACCTGCGCGACTACCTGCCGGTCCTGAACAAGGCCTTCGGGAACTAACGCTTTCGGGAACCAAGAACCCACACCGCCCGGCCCTGCTGAGGGCCGGGCTTAATGCACAGCCGGAGGTGCGGCCCCGATGCGCGCACTGAGCATCGCCACTGTCTTCGTCGCCGCCGCAGGCTACCTGGTTATCTGGATCGCCTCCAAGGCCCTGCCGCCCGCAGGCTACGTGGACTTCATGGTCTTCTGGGGGCTGTTCTTCGCCCTCACCGGGCTCATCGACGGCCTCATGCAGGAGACCGCCCGCGGCGTGACCGCTGCCCGGCACAACCGCGAGGGCACCGAACCGCAGGAGACGGTCGCCGATCGCGGATCGGCCCGCCCCTTTGCGTTGGCGGGCGGTTTTGCCCTCGCCTTCGGGCTACTTTCCCTGGTTTCTGCCCCACTGTGGGCAGCCAGCGTGAGCCCCGCCCACCCCCTGTGGGCTGCCATTCTCACCGCCACGGGGCTCGCGAGTTTCGCCTTCCAAGCCATCCTCTGCGGGCTGATCTCCGCGGCCTCCCGCTGGCGCGAGTTCGCCTGGCTCATCGGCATCGATTCCGGGATCCGCCTACTGCTCGCGGCGCTCGCCTGGTGGCTGGGTTGGGGCGTGGTCTCCTTCTTCATCATCACCGTCATCGGCGCGGGCACCTGGGCCGCATTCGCACTGCTCCCCGGGGTGCGCCCACTGCTGAGCCACCGCGCGGACATCCCCGCCCGGGCCTTCGTGCAGCGCGGCCTGAAAGCGATGCTGGCCTCCGGGGCGAACGCCGTGCTCATCACCGGCTTCCCCGTACTGCTGCGCGCCACCACCGACCTAGACTTCGCTGGCGCCAGCGGCACCGGCGAGGAGCTCAGCTCCGCCGGAGGCGCCGCCGAGGCGGGCGCTGTGCTCGCCGGGACGATCACGGCCGTCACCCTCACCCGCGCCCCGCTGCTCGTCCCCCTGCAGCGCTTCCAGCCGGCACTGATCGTGCACTTCACCAAACACCGCGAGCAGGTTCTGCGCGCCGCGACCGCTCCCGCGCTGGCGATCATCGCCATCGGCGCCGTGGGCGGGGTGGCTGCCTACCTCGTGGGGCGCCCGATTATGGCTTTGCTCTTCGACGAGGCCTACCTGGTCTCCCCCGCAGCCCTCGGCCTGCTGACCTTCGCCTCCACCGGCACCGCACTACTCATGGTCACCGGCTCCGCAGCCCTCGCCGCTGGCCGCCACGACCTGTACTGGTTCGGCTGGGCCATCGCCACCGTCGCAGCGGTGGGCCTGTTGCTGGTGGATACCACCCCAGAACTCCGCTCGGTGCTCGCCCTAGGGATCGGCCCGCTGGTCGGTGTAGCCCTCCAGCTCTGGCGGCTCCAGCGCCTACCGAACCGGCCCAGTCGAGCCGAGGCCAGCGAGGGCGACGTCGTGAAAGAAAAGGCCTAGCTCTCCGCCGGGATGAACTTCCGGGAGAACACCGTGATCAGGGCCAGGTTTAGGACCGCAGCCACCACGCCCGCGAGAAGCATGACCGGGTAGCTGAACCACTCGGACAGGCGGGTCAGGATCATCGGGAAGAAGAAGCCCACGTAGGTGAACACGTAATAGATCGCGGTCAGGCCACCCAGCTCGTCCGGGCTGGCCAGTCGCTGCACCTCCGTCAGGCCCGTCAGCAGCGTGATGCCGTAGCCCAGCCCCAGGACGACTGCGACGATCAACGCGCCCGCCAGGGAGACGGTCTTTGCGGTCCAGGCAGCGACGAGCATGCCGATGATCACGATGACCAGACCGATCTGCTGGCCGAACGCGGAATTATTACGCCAGTACAGGTCCGGGAACTGCTGAATACCAAAGCCGAAAGCCAGCGCCAGGGCGGTGATACCCGCGGTGATGGCGATCGGATTGCCATAAGAATTCTGAATCAGAGCAGGCATGATCGCGTAGGCCACGCCGGTGCAGCCGAAGACCCACGGCGCCAGCGGCAGCACGACCAGCAGGAAGCGCGGGTGCTTCGCGGAGGGGGATGCCAGGTCGCTCAGAAACGAGCCCTTGACCTTCAGGTGTGCGCTCTGGCGGGTCTCCGGCACCGTCATCAGGCCCACGATCGTCACGATCGAGAGGACCACGTGGATCATGTACGGCAGCTGGCCGGGGATCGGACCCCACTGAGCAAGCAGGCCTGCGATCAACGCACCCACCGCGAAACCGCCGGTCATGGCCATCGCGGAACGCTTCGCCCCGGAGTTCGGCTTGGCGGTGGGATCGAAGGCAGGACTGGAGAGCTCCTTAATCCAGGAACCGCCAGCGGTCATCGCCATGCCCAGCGCCAAGCCGGAGAGCATGCGGCCAGTAAAGATGATCGGCTCGCTGGTCTCGCCCATCGCGATGAGGACGGACCCAATCAGCGCAACGATCGGGGCAGGCAGCATGACGACGCGGCGTCCATAACGGTCGGACAGTGGCCCGGCGACCAGCAGGCCGATGGCGATACCTACCGCGTAGAAGGCCAGCAGGGCATCCACGAACACCGGGGAGAAGACGTCCTCCCCGCGGTAGAAGACCATCATCGGGGTGAACTCGTTGCCGCCCCAAGCGACGATAAATACCGCCAACGCAACCATGAGCCACGCTCGCGAACCCTTGTACTTCGAGCCTCGCGAGTCGATGTTGAGATTGGTTGGGGTATCGGAGCTTCGTGACATGGCTACCAATGTTAATCCTCGGCATCTCGCCGCCATACTCGAATGCGGGTTAAGCGGAAATCGCGAATTGGCTGTGGCCTTCGCCACATTGCGTACCCTTGGGTCATGGCACAGAACTCACCAAAGAATAAGCAGCTTGGAGAGGACATCCCCCGTCGCTCCAAGGCCCCCAACCCCCTGCCGACCACCCCGAATCCGGCGATCCTCCCGGAGCTCAGGCGGGTGCTCGACGGCCAATTTGGCGAGGCACGGGACAACATTCGCGAGGTACTCAAGGACGATCAGTTCCGGCCCGCGGTGGGGCTCAGCCTGGAAGAAGCCCGCGCCCGCACCACCGCCCAGCTGCAGTCGGTGCTGGATTCGGGCCTGCCGCACGGCGCGTTCCGCGAGGAGCAGGGCGGCACCGGGGAGACCGGCGCGACCCTGGCCAGCATCGAGATGCTCGGCATGGCGGATCTCTCCCTGATGGTGAAATCCGGCGTGCAGTGGGGGCTGTTCGGCGGCGCTGTGGGCAACCTCGGCACCGAGCGCCACCATGACCTGGTTAAGGACCTGATCGAGCTGCGAGCGCTGGGCTGCTTCGCGATGACGGAGCGCGGCCACGGTTCCGACGTCCAGAGCCTGGAGACCACCGCGACCTACGACCCGGAGACCCAGGAGTTCATCATCAACTCCCCCACCGCGTCTTCGGAGAAGTGGTACATCGGCAACGCCGCCCGCGACGGCCGCTTTGCCGCGGTCTTCGCGCAGCTCTACACCCCGGGTGTGGAGGAGTCGCACGGCGTGCACTGCCTCGTCGCCCGCATCCGCGAGGACGACGGCTCCCCGGTCGAGGGCGTGCGCCTGGGCGATCACGGCTACAAGGGCGGGCTGCCCGGCGTGGACAACGGCACCCTGGTCTTCGAGAACTACCGCGTGCCGCGCGAGAACCTACTCAACCGCTTCGCAGACGTGGACGAAGAGGGCAATTACACCTCGCCGATCGAGAACCCGAACCGCCGCTTCTTCACGATGCTCGGCGCACTGGTCCGCGGGCGCGTGACGGTGGGTGCCGCCGCCGGTGCTGCGGCGCGAACCGCCCTGGATATCGGGGTGCGCTACGCCAACCTGCGCAAGCAGTTCGCGCCCAGCGATGACCTGCCGGAAAATACCCTCATCCAGCACCGCAAGCACCGGCTGCGCCTCATCCCTCGGGTGGCGCGCGCCTACGCACTGCAGCTGGCGACGAACGAGCTGATTTCCGGGCTGCACGACCTCGAGGCACGCGGCGTCGACCCCGTGAACGCCACGAAGGAGGAACAAGCCGACCAGCGCGAGATCGAGGCGCACGCTGCCGCCCTGAAGGCCGCGAATACCGCGCACGCCACCGACACCATCCAGGAGATGCGCGAGGCCTGCGGCGGCTACGGCTACATGGCCGAGAACTTGCTGACCAGCCTGAAGGCGGATTCGGATATCTTCACCACCTTCGAGGGTGACAACGTGGTGATGATGCAGCTGGCAGGTAAGGAGCTGATGACCGGCTTCTCCAAGGAGATCGGTAGTTTCAACCCGCTGGAAATGGTCCGTTTCGGGTTGGATAACTTCTCCACCCTGCTGCGCCGCCGCACCGCCGCGGATGCCCTGGTCCAGAATTTGAAGGACACCTTCTCCGATAGCGAGGAAGCCACTCTCTTCGACCCGGCAAGCCAAGTGCGCCTGATTTCGGAGCGCGAGCGCCGCCTCATGGTATCCCTGGGCCGCCGCCTGCGGGTGGCCAAGGACATGCCGGTGGAGAAGGCCGCAAAGGTCGTCGACCGGGCACAGGACCACCTGCTGGAGGTCGCGTGGGCGCACGTGGACCGCATCCTCCTCGAAGCCATGCTGGAGGCGGAAGCGACGCTGACCAGCGACACCGCCCGCCATGTGATGGAGCAGGTCCGCGACGTTTACTTCCTGGACCTCATCGTCCGCAACGGCAGCTGGTACCTGGAGCAGAACCTGCTCACGGGTACGCGCACCAAGGCGGCGCGTGCCGCGCTCAACGACCTGGTGGACTCTCTTGGTCCGTGGTCGGAGCTGCTGGTGGACGCCTTCGGGGTGCCGTCGGAGATCACCTCTGTCAACCTCATGCGGCGCTATGAGGACATGGTCACCAAGGCCGAGTCCGACCCAGCGGTCGGCCAGCCAGGCCGCTGGCGGGAGGACTAACTCCAGGGGCAACGTGCAGCCGCGCGACAGAAAGCCGTGGCGGGCGGAAAGTACCGGCCACGGCTGCCTGAACCCCTGCACATTTCGCGCAAAACCCGCGCGCTAGACTCGACTGAGTGACAGTTTCGGGAGATCAGAATAGGCAGGGCCCGCCAGCAGCGGGCAAAAGTTCAGTCGACCGTATCTTCGGCACGGATGCCGATTCCTTCGGCGTCCGCGCCCTCCCCGATGCCCCCTCCCCGCCCTCGATGCGGGCGATGCTGCTGACCTTCAACTCCTTCCGCCACCACATTCCCCGCGCGACCCGCGCTGCCCTGGCGATCCTCATCCCGGGAATCATTGGCTACCTTTTGGGCTTCGGTCCCGAACTGCTGCTCGTCTCCGCGGGGGCTGTGCTCCTCATCAATGGTGAAAACAAGCCCTATCGCGAGCGCTGGAAGTCCCTGCTGCGCTATGGGTTGTTATTCACCAGCCTGACCCTGGGATTCCGTCTGCTCGGCATCTGGAGCCATTCCCACGGGCAGATGGATTTTTCCGAAGGACTTGGCGGGGTCATCGCCAACCCGCGTGGCGCGCTCATCGCCTACCTGCCGCTGCTACTCTTCCTCTCCGTCTGTGTGGTCTGTGTCTACGTGACGATGTGTCTGCGCCTGACCCCACCGGGGCCGTATTTGATGTTGTTCGTCACCGGCGGGCTGATGGTCAACAAGATTTCCATCTCCCTCTCCGCCACCCTGACCTGGTCCATCATCGGCGCGGTCTCCGGGTTCATCATCAGCATGTCTGGATGGCTGGTCGACAAACACGGGCCGGAACGTAAGGCGGTGGAGGACGCCGAGGCCGCCGTCGCCGACTATCTGGAAGCCCGAGCCAAGGAGGCCCCAGCCGAATACGAGTCCCTCAAGCTCACCGCCGCCGGGGCGATCCACCGCGCCTGGTCGATGCTCGCCCACGCGGGTGCCATCCGCGGCGGAACGATCACCCCGGAGGCCCAGGGCACCAGGCGCGAGGAGCTCGTGCACCGCATGCTCAGCGCGCAACACCGCTGGGCCACCGCCGATCCTGAGGCCCAGGCGCAGCGCAATTCTCCCTCCGACCGACGCACGATCCCGCTCGCCTCTCCTGGGGCGTGGGCCAAGCTGAAGCGGCAGTGGCACCGGGATTCACACCCAGTGGTCACCGCACAGCGCGTCGCACTCGCGGGCCTGGGCGTGTCCATCCTCTCTACGGTGCTTGGCTTGGGACGACCGGACTGGGCGATTACCTCCGTGATGCTGTTGCTCGGCCAAGGGCCCTACCGCATGGCGGGCACGGTGCGCTGTATCCACCGCATCGCTGGCTCCGTCATTGGCATCCTGCTGTACCTGGCCTTCTACCAGCTGCACCCGGGCATCCTGATGGATCTCTTCGGCCTGGCGGTGGCCATGGCCTGCACGGAGCTTTTCATCGCCGCGAACTACGGGCTGGCGATGGTCTTCACCGCCCCGCTGGGGCTCATGATGGCTGGCCTGGGCAGCGCCCCCATCGGCCAGACGGCTATGGACCGTGGCGCGGAGCTGGTGATTGCCTCCCTGCTCTCCGTCCTGGCCATCTGGCTTTTCCGCCCCAATAACCTCCAGAACACCGCCGAGCTCAACTACGCGTACCTGCTGACGTCGATAAAGAAGATGATCGCCAGCCTACGAACCAGCCCGATCGACGACGCCATCCTGGACCGCCGCGAGCTGCGTTACGAGCTCAACGAGTCACGTGCGGTGACGAATGCGTGCGCCAACGAGTCCTATGAGTGGCGGCAAGAACAGTGGGATCACCACGCCGCCGCGCAACTGGTCGCCCACGAGGTACTGCGGGTAGGTGCGACGGCCGCGCACTCCGACCTGGACAAGGTTCCGGGCGGCGACGTCGAGAAACTAGCCGCAATGTACGGCCGACTCGCCCCGGCTAGCGTGTAGCGCGCGCCTTCAGAATGGCCGTGAGGGTCGCGATCGTGCAGAACGCCCAGGTACGGACAGCCCTCTCGGCCAGATAGAGCTCGGCCGAATGGACAGCCTGGGCACAGCGTAGTGGTGAAATGCGAAACGGTCACTACCGCTTGCGCTGGTAGTGACCGTTTTTTGGTGAGCCGCCTGCGAGAATCGAACTCGCGACCTTTTCATTACGAGTGAAACGCTCTGCCGACTGAGCTAAGGCGGCGCGCAAAAACCCAGAGCCTAAAGCTCAAGCATTCTTACGGAGGATCATCGTAGCGGACAGCAGCACGAAGACACAAAACCGAGCGCGCTAACTCACCCGGCACGCTTCCCGCAGCGCACCGCCCAGTGCGTCGAGCGCGACCTCCGGTTTCACGTTCATCCCCAGGGTCTCCCGGCAGGCCGACACCGCGTCGATACAGCGGACCAGCGCTTCCGGGGAGTTCCGGCGCGCGAGCTCGCCCGAGGTGGCGCGCATATCCGGGTGTTGGAACCCACCCACGGGCTGCAGACCATGGGCCGCGGCCGCGGTGCCGTCGGTGTCGCCTGTGGCCACCTCGGCGGCGTCAGCCGAACCACCCACCGGCTCCACCGCGCCCGCCGCCTGCAGCATCGCGTCGCGGTACAAACCCACAACGTCGATCAAGGCTAGGTCCAGCGCGTCGCGCACCATCCGGGTCCGGCGGTTCTTCTGCTCCCGTTCCAGCTCCTTCATCTGCCCTGCCGAGCCGCGCTGCGCCTTCGCAGCGCCACGGCCCTTCGCCCCCACGCCCAGGGACTCCTCCAGCGCCTCGCGTTCCTTCGCCTCGACCGCCTCCACCTGGGCGGCGACCTCCTCAGTCGCCTTCGCCACCAGCTGGGAGGTGAAGCTGAACAGGCGCGCGCCCTCGTAGACCATCTGCGGCAGCTTCAGCGCCGTCGCCCGCTTCGTCCGGGCTGCCTCGTCACGCGCCAGGTGCCGGGCTCGGCCAATGTGTCCACCGGACACCCCAGCGGCCCATCGCGCCTGCTCCTGCGTAATGCCCAGGGAGGCGTCCTGAAGAAGAACATCCTCCACCTGCTGCGGCGACGGGGTCGGGATGTAGACGTGGCGGCAGCGGGAACGCAGCGTGATCGAGATGTCCAGCGGGTCGGTGGACGGGGCGCAGAGCACGAACACGGTGTGCGCGGGCGGCTCCTCGACGGACTTCAGCAGCGCATTCGAACCGGCCTCGTTGAGGCGATCGGCGTCCTCAACAACGACGACCCGCCACCGGGAAACGGTGGGCATCGACGCGGCGGAACTAATGACCTCCCGGACGTCCTCGACGGGGATGACGGAGCCGGTCGTCGCGATCCACACGATGTCCGGGTGCGTGCCGGTGGCCGCGGACTGGCACTGCTCGCACTCCCCGCAGCCCCCGTTCGGGCACACCAGCCCGGTGGCGAAGGCCTTGGCCGCGATCGAGCGCCCCGAGCCGGGCGGGCCGGTGAATAGCCAGGAGTGCGTCATCGCCTGCGGGTTCGCCACCGCGCCCGCGAGCAGCTCCCGAACCGGCTGGGCGGTGATCTTGCGCCACACGCCACCGCCGGCCACGGGGTCGAATCCAGAGCTATCCACGTTCACGAAGCACAGTCTAGCCCCCGCTGTAGACGGGTTCGATAATGTAATACCCATGCAACAATTCGCGCGCTACTTGAAATGGGTCTGGGGCACCTACTGGCCCTTGTATGCCGCGATGATTCTGATGACGAACGTGGTCGGCGCGATCGCCGTCGCGACCTTCCTGCGCTTCCTCATCCCGCTGCGCGGTGCACGCGAGCTGACCAGCCCAAACACCGTCACCTCGATTGCCTATTTGAGTTATTTCATCTTCGCGATCGTGGCCGGCGTGGTGTTCACGCTGATCTTCTTCGCCCCCGTTCTCCGCTGGCAACGCAACCCCGATGCCTATGACCCCAACATGATCCGGCATCTGGTGCTGCGCATCCCCTTCCTGCAGTCCGTGACGGGTGCGGTGCTGTGGGCCATCGGCGTGGTGATCTTCACGACGGTGGCCGCGCAGTTCTCCTCGCGGTGGGCAATTACGGTTGCCGTGACCGCCGTGTTGGGCGGGTTGATGGTGACGTTGATGACGTACATGGAGGCCGAACGGCTGGTTCGTCCCGTCGCCGCCCGCGCCCTCGAGCAGGGTTCCCTGGAGCAGTCCTCCCTCTCGCCGATGTCCACCCGCCTCATGGCCACCTGGGTGCTGACCAACGCGGTGCCGGTGCTGGGCATCCTGCTGCTGATTTTCGCGCAGGCCAGAAACTTCTTCGACGGCTCGATGGAGGACCTGATCCCCGCGCTCGTGGCGCTCGCCGCCACCGCCCTGCTCACCGGTTTCCTGGGCGCACGGTTGAGCGCGATGAGTGTGGTGGACCCGGTGCGCGAGCTGCAGTTCGCCATCAACCAGGTGCGTCGCGGAAACCTGGAAACCACGGTGCGCATCTATGATTCCTCTGAGATCGGCGTGGTGCAGGCCGGCTTCAACGAGATGATGCGTGGCCTGCAGGAACGCCAGCAGGTCTCGGACCTCTTCGGCCGCTACGTCGGTACTGAGGTTGCCCGTCGCGCGCTGGAGGAGGACCCGGAGCTGGGCGGCGAGTCCCGCGACGTCGCGGTGCTGTTCGTGGACGTCATCGGTTCCACTGGCTTCGCCACGCAGCGTTCCCCGGAGCACGTGGTGTCCGCCCTCAACGAGTTCTTCGACCGCGTCGTGGAGGTCGTCCACGAGCACAAGGGCATCATCAATAAGTTCCAGGGCGATGCCGCCCTCGCCGTCTTCGGTGCTCCGCTGCCCCTTGAGGACGCCGCTGGCCACGCGCTGGCTGCCGCCCGGGAGATGCACTCCAAGCTCACGGATCTGGAGTTCGAAGCGGGCGTTGGCGTGGCTGCGGGTTCGGTCGTCGCCGGTCACATCGGCGCGAAGGATCGCTTCGAGTACACCGTCATTGGCGACGCCGTGAACCAGGCGTCCCGCCTGACGGACTTGGCGAAGGACACTCCAGGTCGCGTGCTGACGAGTGCTGCGACGGTGCGGCTGGCCAATGAGGCAGAGCAGCGTCGCTGGACGATGCTGAAGTCTGTGGAGCTGCGCGGCCGCCGCCAGATGACGCAGCTGGCCCGCCCGGTGCGCGCCACTCTCGCGGACCGCCACTAGGCGGCAGACTGGTTGCTTGGCGGCGGGCTTTAAATCTTCTTGACTGCTGCGAGGGGGCATCTTCTCACTCATCTTCGTAGTTACTTCTCACTGTACGAAGATGAGTACGAAGTTATGTGAGAAGTTCATGCCTGAGCCAGCAGCCACAACGCACAGCAGAAAGCCCGGGTGGCGGCTCCTTCTGGGAGCTACCACCCGGGCCTAGCACTACTTAAGCCCTAGACTTAGGTGCCCTAGCACCGCTTGAGGCCTAAGCCTTCTTGGCCGCTTTCTTCGCGGCCTTCTTCGCGGTCTTCTTGGTGCTACGCTTCGTCGCCTTCTTAGCTGCCTTCTTTGCAGTCTTCTTCGTGCTCTTACGGGTGGACTTCGCCGGCCCGGCGGCAGCCTTCTCGGCGTCCTTCGCCCGGCGTTCCGAAAGCAGCTCATTGGCCCGCGCGTCCGTCAGGGTCTCCGGGGTGTCCCCGCGGCGCAGCGACGCATTGGTCGTGCCATCGGTGACATAAGGCCCGAATCGACCCTCCTTAACGGACATCGGCTTACCGGAGACGTCGTTGTCCCCCAGACGCTTCAACGGCGGCTTCGCGGCAGCGCGGCCGCGACGCTTCGGCTCCGCGTAGATGCGACGCGCCTCGTCGAGCGTGATGTTGAACAGCTCCTCCTCGCTGCCCAGGGAGCGCGAGTCCCAGCCCTTCTTCAGGTACGGGCCATAGCGGCCGTTCTGCGCGGTGATGACCTCCCCGTCGGCGGGGTCCACGCCGACCTCGCGAGGCAGGCTCATCAGCTTCAGCGCATCCTCGAGGGTGACGGTGGCCGGCTCCATGCTGGCGAACAGCGAAGCCGTCTTCGGCTTCAGGGTCTCCTCGAGGATCTCCTTGATCCGCTTGGCCTTCTTATTCTCGAAGGTCTTGGTCCCGCGCGACAGGGGCTTCTTGCCCTCCTTCGCGCGCTCGGCGTCCTCCTCATCGCGCTCGGCGAGGAAGACCTTCTCCGCCTTCGCGGTGACCTCGGCCTCCTCGTCCTCGCCCAGCACCTCGGTGACGTACGGGCCGAAGCGGCCCTCGCGGGCCACGATCATGCGCCCGTTCTCCGGGTTGCGGCCCAGCTCGCGGCCGGACTGCGGGGTGGCGAAGAGCTTCTCGGCGACCTCCAGGGTCAGCTCATCCGGGGTCATGGACTCCGGCAGATTCGCGCGCTGCGCTTCCTCCTCGCCCTTATCGTTTTTCACCATGCGCTCGAGGTACGGACCGTAACGACCAACACGGACGACGATCGGCACGCCGTTGGCGTCGTCGAAAAGGTGCAGGGAGTTCACGCGGCGGGCGTCGATGCTCTCCAGGTTCTGGGCGACCACATTCTTCAGGCCGTAGTTCTGGGAGCTGGTGCCGCCGCCGAAGTAGAAGCCCTCCAGCCACTTCGTGCGGTCCTCGTTGCCCTCGGCGATGGCGTCGAGCTGGTCCTCCATCGCGGAGGTGAAATCGTAGTCCACCAGCGCGCCGAAGTTCTGCTCCAGCAGGCCAACGACCGCGAAGGCCACCCAGCTGGGGACCAACGCATTGCCGCGGGGCAGGACGTAACCACGGTCCTGGATGGTGCGGATGATCGACGCGTAGGTCGACGGGCGCCCGATGCCGAGCTCCTCCATCTTCCGCACGAGGCTGGCCTCGGTATAACGGGCCGGCGGGGTCGTCGTGTGACCATCGGCGGTGACGTCCTCCGCAGTGAGGAACACGCCCTCGGTGACCTGCGGGAGGCGCTTCTCCGCGTTATCGGCGACGTCCTTACCTTCCGCGGTGCGGGAGACCTCGACGTAGGCCTTCAAAAAGCCCGGGAAGGTGACGGTGCGGCCGGTGGCGGTGAACTCCACCTCGGTGCCCGCCTCCGGCTCACCGGAGGTGCCCGCGATGGTGACCTTCATGGAGGTACCGCGGGCGTCGGCCATCTGGGAGGCGACGGTGCGCTGCCAGATCAGCTCGTAGAGCTTGAACTCCTCGGCATCCAGCTTCTGAGCCAGCTGGCCTGGGGTCTGGAAACGCTCGCCAGCTGGGCGGATCGCCTCGTGGGCCTCCTGGGAGTTCTTCACCTTGCGGGTGTACTGGCGCGGGCCATCCGCGACGAACTGCTGGCCGTACAGCTGGGCGGCCTGCGCGCGGGCGGCGTTGATGCCGGCGGTGGACAGCGTCGTGGAGTCCGTACGCATATAAGTGATGTAGCCGTTTTCGTACAGGCGCTGCGCGATGCGCATCGTGCGCTCCGAGGTGAAGCGCAGCTTCCGGCCGGCCTCCTGCTGCAGGGTGGAGGTCATAAACGGCGGGTACGGGCGGCGGGTGTAGGGCTTTTCCTCCACATTTGCGACGTGCAGTTCCTCGCCCTTAATTCCGGACGCCAGCTGCTTCGCACGCTGTTCGTCCAGGACCAGCGGGGCGCCAGACTTGCTGGCCTTGAGTGTTGCGTCGTCCTTAAAGTCGCGGCCCTGCGCGATGCGCTGGCCTCCCACGGTGGCGAGCTTGGCCTGGAAGGACGCCGGATCGCCGTCCAACCGGGCGGCGGGATCGATCGTGAGCTCGGCGGTCAGATCCCAGTAGTCGGCGGCGCGGAAAGCCATGCGCTCGCGCTCGCGCTCGACGATCACGCGGGTGGCGACGGACTGCACACGCCCTGCGGACAGGCGCGGCATGACCTTCTTCCACAGCACCGGGGAGACCTCGTAGCCGTACAGGCGGTCGAGCACACGGCGGGATTCCTGAGCATCAACGAGGTTGTAATCCAGCTCGCGGGTATTTTCTACGGCCTCGAGGATCGCGGACTTGGTGATCTCGTGAAAGACCATGCGACGGACCGGGACCTTGGGCTTCAGGACCTCCAGCAGGTGCCAGGCGATGGCCTCGCCCTCACGGTCGGGGTCTGTTGCGAGCAGCAGCTCGTCGACCTGCTTAAGCTTGGCGCGCAGGTCGGCGACGCGCTTCTTCTTATCCGGGGAGACCACATAGAGGGCCTCGAAGCCCTTGTCCACGTTCACGCCGAGGCGCGCCCACGGCTCCTTCTTATACTTCGCCGGAACGTCCGCAGCACCGCGTGGGAGGTCACGAATATGTCCAACTGAAGCCTCGACGATGTAATCGGACCCCAGCATTGGGGCGATCTTCTTGGCCTTAGTTGCAGACTCGACAATGACTAAACGCTTCACGTGACCTCCGCATGGATTTGCTCCTTAGATTGCCACAATAGGCAAGTGATACCTGCTTAGTGGAAATCGGGCGGTGTGTTATCCCCACCTTTTAGGCAGTTCCCCACCCCTGTTGCAACCCCACCGGATGGTGCGGCAAGCCCGAGACAGGTTCTTGCTGCCGTTGGGGACTGAGGTTAGCGGTTGGTGCAGACACGGGGGTGGAGAAAAGCAAAAGGGACGGTGGAAACCACCGCCCCGGGGCGTTTGCTCTTCGCTGTGCCTACTGCCTAGTTGGCAGCCGGCTGCAGCTCATACTCGCTGCTTACAGCGGCTGAACGTTCTGAGCCTGCGGGCCCTTCGCGCCTTCGCCGACCTCGAACTCGACCTTCTGATCCTCCTCGAGAGTGCGGAAGCCGCTGCTCTGGATTTCGGAGTAGTGGACGAAAAGGTCCGCGGAGCCATCTTCTGGGGCAATGAATCCATAGCCCTTCTCCGCGTTAAACCACTTCACAGTTCCCTGCGCCATTTTCAAACAACCTATCTTTCTTGGCGTACCAGCCCCGCCAACTTTCGGCGGAGCAGGGCCTTCACCGCCACATCAACGGTTGACACCGCGCATGGGATTGGGACCACACACCAGTGTGCCATGTTTCTTTCGCCACCGATAGGGGTTAAAGATGAACAATCGGTCGAACGCTTAATGCAGCACTCCCGCAGACTCCGTGTCTGGCGGTCGGGCTAGACTGCCCTCATCATGGCTGAGCAGTCCACCACCCCCACCTCCGGCGCAGGCAGCGCGCCCACTTCACCCGGCGCGGGCAGTGCACCGAATTCACTCGGCGCCGAACTCATCGAGGACCTGCGCACG
The DNA here is from genome assembly GCF_000069945.1 of Corynebacterium urealyticum DSM 7109. Lineage (NCBI taxonomy): Bacteria > Bacillati > Actinomycetota > Actinomycetes > Mycobacteriales > Corynebacteriaceae > Corynebacterium > Corynebacterium urealyticum. The sequence goes on from NC_010545.1 coordinate 2,152,397, forward strand.
GCCATGCCGAACTCCACCGTCACGCATATCCGCCACGTCCCGGCGCGCCTGTCCACCCCCGCGGACTGGCCCGAATGGATGCTCCCCTCGCTTAAGCAGACGCTGCGCCGAGGCGGCGTCCTAAAACCCTGGTCCCACCAGGCCGAAACTGCTCAGCATGCGTGGGAGGGTAGGGACGTCATCGTCGCGACCGGGACCGCATCCGGAAAGTCGCTGGGCTACCAGCTGCCGATCCTCACCGCGCTGGCCGAGGACCCGACCGCCACTGCGGTGTACCTGGCCCCGACGAAGGCACTGGCGCAGGACCAGATGCAGTCCCTGGCCCGGCTGTGCGCTGCCACCCCGGAGCTCGCGGACGTCATGGTCGCCACCTACGACGGTGACACCCCGCCCGAGGCCCGGCGCGCGATCCGGGAGCAGGCACGGATCATCGTGACGAACCCAGATATGCTGCACGCCTCGATTCTCGGCAATCCGAAGCGGTGGACGCGGCTACTGAAAACCCTGCGCTACCTGGTGGTTGACGAGTGCCATGTCTACCGCGGGGTGTTCGGCGCGCACGTGGCGATGGTGCTGCGACGGCTGCTGCGGCTCGTTCCGGGGGCTGGTTCGGTCGCTGGTCCATCGTCGGTAGCGAGCGCAGAATGTGGGACGTCAGGACCCACCGTGATCATGGCCTCCGCGACCAGTGTGGATCCCGCGGCGCATGCGCGTCGGCTGACCGGGCGGGCGGAGGTCACGGCGGTAACGGATGACGGCTCGCCGGCGGGTGAGCGCACGATCGCGTTGTGGGAACCCGGATTCCTGGAGGGTGTGGAGGGCGAGCACGGCGCGCCGGTGCGGCGCAGCGCCAACTCAGAAGCCGCGGAGGTCATGGCCCGGGTCATCGCAGCAGGTGCGCGGACCTTGAGCTTCGTGCGTTCCCGGCGCGGGGCGGAGATCGTGGCCCTGGCTGCCGCGGAGGAGCTCGGCGGGATGGGCCGGGCGGAGGATGCTGCGCGGGTGGCCGCCTACCGGGCCGGATACACCCCAGAGGACCGCCGCTACCTGGAAAAGGCCCTGGATGAAGGCGAGCTGCTGGGGGTAGCCGCAACCAACGCACTGGAGCTCGGAATCGACGTGGGCGGGTTGGATGCCGTCGTCGCCGCCGGATTCCCCGGCACCATCGCGAGCTTCCGGCAGCAGGCTGGGCGCGCGGGGCGGCGCGGGCAGGGGGCACTGGTGGTGCTGGTTGGGGCGGACGACCCGATGGATACTTACCTCATCCACCACCCGTCGGATCTGCTGGACCGGGAGGTGGAGAATACGGTCTTCGACCCGCACAATCCTTATGTTCTGGCTGATCACCTGGTGTGCGCGGCTGCGGAGCGCGCGCTGAGCGATGCGGAGATCGCGGCCTGGCACGGCGAAGCGGTGGCTGATCACCTGATCTCCCGCGGGGTGCTGCGGCGGCGGCCGCACGGGGTATTCGCGGACCTGCAGGCAGCGGAGCAGATCCACGCGCAGGTGTCGATCCGCGGCGGGGCGGCAGGTCAGGTGGCGATCGTGGAGTCGGAGTCGGGGCGCATGCTCGGCACGGTGGATGAGGCCCGCGCAGTGTCGGATGTCCACCCTGGCGCGGTCTATGTGCACCAGGGGGAGACCTACCTGGTGGATGACCTGGATCTTTCCGCGGGCGTGGCGTGGCTGCATCAAGCGAGCCCGGAGTACAGCACGCGGGTGAAGCGGGATACGGATATCCAGATTCTGCGCACCCGGGGCACCCGCCAGCTGGCGGACGGTGTGTGGTTGGCGGACCTGAATGTGGAGGTCTCGCACACCGTGACTGGTTTTACCAAGCGGCTGCCGGGCGGGGAAATCATCGATAACGTGCCGCTGGACTACCCGCCGGAGCGGCTGCGCACGCGGGCGGTGGCATACACGGTCGCGCCTGATGTGCTGCTTGACCTGGGACTTCCGGAGCCGACATGGCCAGGGACCTTGCATGCGGCGGAGCATGCGGCGATCGGTTTGTTGCCGCTGATCGCAACGTGCGACCGGTGGGATATCGGTGGGGTGTCGATCGTGCAGCACCCGGATACGGGGTTGCCCACGGTGTTCGTGTACGACGGCTATACCGGCGGGGCGGGGTTCGCGGAGAAGGGCTTCGCAGATTTTGGCCGGTGGATGGCTGCGACCGCGGAGGCCGTGGGGGCGTGCGAGTGCGAGTCCGGATGCCCGTCGTGCGTGCAGTCCCCGAAGTGTGGCAATGGCAATGACCCGCTGTTCAAAACGGGCGCACTGGAGCTGCTGCGCTTCCTGGCCGCCGCGACGGCGCAGGACTAGCGGGGCGGGACTAGCGGCGCAGGACTAGCGGGGCGGGGACTAGCGGTGCGGGACTAGCCGGCGCGCTGAACGCCCCATCGATACGTTTTGCAGAGTTTGATGCCGTTTTTCACCCGATTTCCGGCATCAAACTCTGCAAAACACGCTGAGGGAAGCCGGGGAGAAGCCGCAGACAGGCCTAGCGGGACGGCGCGGCCTACGCCAATCCCCACAACTCCCTCTGCGACCTGCCCAGCGCCCACGATGCACGGCGCCAGCGCTCCAGACCAGAGCGCGAGGGCGCAATGCAATGGCACAGCGCGAAACCACCGGACATCGCGAACCTTTCAGCGAAACCGGCGAAGCAGACAAACCGGGGCAGCTACTGTGATGATCACCAAGTATTTTTGCTCCCGAAGCTAATGACCTGGAAGGAACGCCGATGCCCGCCTTTCCTCGCTCACTGAGCACTCGCACCCGCCGAACCACCGCCGCGCTGAGCGCCGCAACCCTGGCATTCGGGGTTCTTGCCGCGGGGAGCGGGGCCGCCTCCGCTGCCCCTGGCTCCTCCACTGGCGGGGCCGGGAATCCCAACGCGGGCTCCTCTCAGGTCTTCGGCTCCATCGCGGACACCACCCCGCGCCCGCTGGTCAACCTCGGCGATCCAATGCGCGACCCAGCCCCGTACACCAAGCCCACTGCGGATTCCGGCCTCACGTGGAGCTCGGTCCCGGCAACCCCGGGCGAGCACATCGCGCAGGTCCCGCTTGACGAGTCCCTGCGCCTGGCCAACGCGGGCGCCCAGTACCGCGTCGCCCACTCCACCACTGACCAGCACGGAAAGGTCGTGGCCTCCACGGGGGCGATCTTCCTCCCCAAGGGCACCCCGCCCGAGGGCGGCTGGCCGGTACTCGCCTGGGCCCACGGCACGGTGGGGATGGACGACGTCTGCGCACCCAGCATCAACGACCGCGGCGAGCGCGATAGCGCGTACCTCAATCACTGGCTTTCCCAGGGCTATGCCATCGTCGCCACGGACTACGCGGGTCTCGGCACCCCGGGACTCATGAGCTACCTCAACTCGCAGGCCACCGCGGATTCCGTCGTTGACTCCGTGATCGCCGCCCACAAGGCCGATCTTTCTGAAGCGCTGCCTACAGAGAACAAGGGCCAACCCGTGCTCTCCAAGAAGTGGGCCGTCATCGGCCAGTCCCAGGGCGGTGGCGCGGCACTGAACGTGGCACACGGTGCGACGTCCCGCTCCCAGCCAGCGGGCCTGGACTTCCGGGGCGCCGTCGCCACCGGCGCGCCCGCTTATATCGAGGAGATCGTGCTCGCCGGCGGCCCGACCTTCCCGGCTATCCCGCTGCCAGCGGGCCTGAACAGCTACGCGCTGTACATTCTCGCCGGATTCCGCGAGGCCAACCCCGATATCGACGTCGACTCCGCGCTGACCGAGGAGGGCCGCAAGATGGTCGACGCCTCCCTGAAGAGCTGCCTCTCCGAGACCGCCGACGCCGTCCGCGGCACCAACCTCGCCCGAGCCTTCAAGAAGCCGTTGCGGGCCGTCCCTGGCCTACCGGAGGCACTGCGGAAGTACATGGCAACCCCGACCACCGGCTACGACCGGCCGGTCTTCCTCGGCCACGGCCTGGCGGACATGGACGTCCCCACCCCGATCGGGCTCTCCCTGAACACAGAAATGTGGCTCAAGCAGTTCTCCGGCAGCCCCCGCAATGCGCGCGTGGAGGTCCGCTGGTACCCGACGGACCACGGTGGCACGGTGCCGGCGTCCCAGGTTCACTCCACCCCGTTCCTGAAGTCCATCTTCGACGACGACGCCGCTGCCGGCCCCGTCGGCTCGCTCGGTTCCGCAGAGCCGTCGGGCACCCCCGCGAAGTCCTAGGCCGTAGCGCCGGCGCCCCGCCGCATCGATGCGTTTTGCAGAGTTTAATGCCGCTTTTCAGCCAATTTCCGGCATCAAACTCTGCAAAACACACTGAGGGGCGGTGCCCTTGGGGCCCCACGGGGCGCGGGGTTCCCGCGAGGGGCGTCGCGAGGATGTTGGGGGCGCGAGGTTCCCGCGGCCCCCACGAGGCTCACATCGGGCCTGCCACCGCCGAGGCGTGCCGCCCCTTCACTGAAACTTCCACGCCCACGGTGTCCGGCCCCTCCGGCCCCACCTGACAGCCCACCAGCTCCGCGGCATTCGCCTGCGCGAAGATCTCAGCAATCCCGCAAGCATCCGCGTCGCCGGCCACGTGCGCCTGCGCAGCAGACAGCGCCACCAAGTCGGCGGCCACCACCGCCCGCTGGTGCGCGTCTATCTGCCCGAATCCCAGCACGATCACCCCGCACAGGGCGATGAGCCCCAGGACGGAGCTAACTCCCGCTGCTGTCGGCATCAGGCTCCTCCAGGATCGATTCCTCCACGGTGACGTCGAACAGCGGGGCCTGCTTTGTCAGCCGCACCGTCACCTTGGACCACGGTGTTTCCCCCACGGGCGAGCGCGTGATCTCCACCGTCTCCCCCTCGCGGCCGGTGAGTTCGCCATCGTCCACCCCGAGGGCCGCCATGCGCGCAACATCCCGGGCGCTCGAGTGCGCCGCCATGCTGGTCGCTAGCGTGCTGAGCCCCGCGACCAGCAGGCCGACGGTCACGGCGATGGCGGTCAACACGGATGCCCCCTCCACCGTGTTCATCTACTTACCTTCGCTTAGGGCCCGCTCGAAGATGCCGCTGAGCGCGCTCTCCACTGCATCCGACGTCACCACCGTGTACAGCAGCGCTCCGAGCGCCGCGGCAGCCACGCACCCCAGCGCGTATTCAATCGTGCTCATCCCAGACTCGTCCTCGTACTGCGCCCTCGCAGCACCCCGAATCCACAGCTCCACGCGCTGAAACGCACTCAGCCCGCTGGACGTCTCCGCAACCACGATCTCCGGTTGCGCGGCATTGTTCTTGGTGTTCATGGTCATTGTTCTTTCCCTTTCGGTGTCATTTCCTCGGTGTATTTTCTTTGGCGTTCTTGTGTCGCGTTGTGCGTATGCCTATTTCCCTCATGCCTTCATGCTTTGCCCTCGTTTTGATCCCCCTCCTTTTTTGTTTTCGACGTCGCCCCCGCCGGCCTTAGAACCCCGCCAGCCCGATGACCAGTGGCACCAAACCGATGAGCACGAATGCCGGCAGGAAACACAGGGTCAGCGGTGCGGCGACAGCGATGAGCACGCGTTCCGCACCCGCCTCGACCTGGTTCAGGCTGTGCTGACGGATGCGCCGAGCCTGGGCCTTTGCGCCTTCGGCCAGCCTGGTCCCGGCCCTGGTCTGCTGAAGCGCCTGGCGTGCCACGGGGCCGTAGTGCTCGTGGCTTTTCAGTGGCTCCCAGGCCGCCGGGCCTGCCCCCAGCTGGAGCAGCGGCTCGACATCGTGGGCCGGCCCCTCCCCTGGCCCGACCGCTACTCCCCATGCTTTGGCCACCGGCAGCCCTGCAGCCAGGGCCAGCGCAAAGATGTCCAGGTGCCGGGCGACGACCAGAGCCTGGCCGGTGGGCCCGGCGCGCCGGCCCACCCCACCCAGCACCTTGGCGGTCAGCGCCTCGGTCCACAGCACACCAGTACAGGCGAGCATCGCCCCAACAAGCAGGAGGCCAAGCCCGATCACGCTGCCGAAAAGTATGCCGCCAGGATCCAGCCCCATGCTCTGGCCAATACCCACCGCCCCCACGGGCATCGCGAGCAGCAGCACCTCCGTGAGCCGGGCCCCGGCCATCGCCGCTGCGGTTTTCTCCTGCTGGGCAGAGTGCGCTTCCAGATCCGCGACGATACTGTCCGCCAGTGGCGCGAAGCTCATGCCCGTGCGCTCGGCAAGCTCCCATAGCTCGCAGAACTCCTCAACGTCCTGGGCCACCAGCTCAGCAGAGCCATTCCCCGTGCTTGCCCCATCTCTGTCGCCCTCGGAGCCGACCTCTCCCCGGTCCCGCAGCGCCGCCGTGGGGAGAGCGCCTAGGCGGACCTGGGCCGCAACAAGTGCCAGCTGCCCGCCGAGCCTCGTCCCGGTATCTCCCTCCGCGTCGGCCTCGTCCCCCTCGCAGTCCGCAGCCGCGGACTCCACCGCGTCCGCCACCCGAGCCCCGGCGGCGACCTCCCGGGCGCAGCTGTCTGCGAGATCCCGGAACAGCTCTAGCTGCCGGCGTTGGACCCGCCCGTCGCGGATCCGTACGCCCACCCGGTAGCCGGTGAACGCCCCCATCGAGCCGACGGCGGTCAGCGTCAACACGATCAATAAGGTCATGGCAGCCCCTCCCAACCGTCGCGGGGACGCCCGTGCCACACCGGCCGAAGCCGCAGCTCACGGGGCTTATGCTCTTCCGGCGCCGTTCCCGACGCTCCCGCTGCTAGCCCGCCTTTCACCTCTTCCTGTGCCCTCTCCGCCACCGCGATCGTGGCCACTTGCCGCCGCCCACCAGCTCGTTCCAGGTGAATAACCACGTCAATCCCGTCGGCAGCCTGCGCGTGCAGCGCCTGCGGGCTCATCCCCGCCATCGCCCCGAGCGCGGCCAGCCGCCCCGGCACCGCAGCCACCGAGTTGGCGTGCATCGTGCCGGCCGACCCGGCGTGCCCCGTATTCAGCGCAATCAATAGGTCCGCGACCTCCGCGCCACGGACCTCACCCACGACGATCCGGTCCGGCCTCATGCGCAGGCACTGCCGCAACAACAGCTGCATCCCGATCTCGCCCGCACCATCAGCGTTTCCTTCGCGCGCAGCCAGGGCCACGACGTGCGGATGGGTCGGCATGAGCTCCGGGGTATCCTCCACCACCACGATGCGCTCATGCTCAGGAACCTCGCCCAGCAGAGCGGCGAGCAAGGTCGTCTTCCCCGTACCCGTACCACCCGTGACCAGCAGATTCTTGCGCGCGAGCACGAGCCTGCGCAGCATGTCGCCCACTTCGGCGGGCATCATTCCTGCCTCGCAGAGATCCTCCAGCCTCAGGCGCCCCCTCGTCAGTGTCCGCAGGCTCACACACGCTCCACCTCGCGCTGGCGGCGAAAGCATCGCATGCACCCGCAGGGCCGCCGCTGGAATCCCGGGCGGCAGGTCGTCGATGATGCCGTCGGCGAATGGCCGCGCGTCGTCCAGCCGCACCCCGCACACTGCGGCGAGGCGAACCGCGAGTTCCCGCACCTCGGGAGGTGCGAGGCTCACCGGGGTGCGCTCGACGCCGTGCCCCCGATCAGCCCACACCGCACCGTCGGGATTGACCACCACATCGGTCACGCCTGGCTCCGCAAGCACCTCGGTCAACACGCCCAGGCCGGACAGTTCCCGCTGGATATCCTGCAGTTGCCGCACGGTATCCGGGATGTTTTTATACGACGCCGCCCCGGTCACCGCCTCCATCGCGCTCAGGATCTCGGCCTCGCTGGCCTGCCTGGCACCCTGCACTGCGAGCTGGTGGCGCACCTTATCCAGAAAAGAATGATCGGCGGCCACCGTTGTCGCAGCGCCCGGCTCCCCGGCTGAATCTGCCGCAGCCTCTCCCGGGATCAGGCGCAGCTTGTTGAGCCCGTCAGCAATCCACATCGCGTCCACTCCCCCACGCGCTCGCTCCCGGCAGGTGCCCCAAGATGCGCACGCCGAGCTGCAGGTCTTGGACGCTCGCCTCTCCCGCACACCCCTCCAGCGGTTCCGCGGCGATCGCCCCGTCCCACGGCCACAATTCCACTGGCTGCCTGCCCAGCATCTGCCGCAGCGCGATCGGAGTCTCCAGCCCCGCTTCCTCCCGTAGGACGCCCACCGCCGGCACATCCACTGCGTCCAGTTCCGCCAGGCGGCGGCCCAGCGCATGCACCCCCGCGACGGTCGGGCGAGTCACGCACACCACGAGGTCAGCAGCCCCGTTGCTCGCACTCACTCCGTCGTCCTCCGGCGCTGAAGCACCCTCCCGCACATCCGCCATCGGGTTCACTCGCCCGCGGTCCACCACCGCGACTCCTCTTAGGGGATAGTCCGCAGTTCCCGCTGTGGGGCGATCCAGCCCACGGTCCGTGTTGGGTTCCGGACGACCACCCGCAGCATCGAGCCGCTGCGAGCGGAACCTCAGTCCCGACCCGCCCGGCGCGACCGGCCATCCCTCTACTGGAATGCCCTCGCCGCCGCGCGCACCGAGGCCGCGCTCACCGATGCCTCGCTCACCCAGCCGCCGCCCCGGCACGCCTTCCCAGCCACACAGCAGGTCGAGCCCCACCGAATCCGGATCGGCGTCCACCAGGCTCACCGGGGTGGCGTCCTGAGAAAGGCAGTGCGCCAGGGCCAGCGCGAGATGTACCGCGAGGCTGCTGGTGCCCGCCCCACCTTGGACGCCGTGGACGTGGACGCGGGGAGTGTCGATCACTCCCAGCTCCTCGGCAAGTTCCAGCGCCCCACCAGCGGTCACGGGCTCGCTCAAAGCGCCGAGCAGGGCGTCGTCGATGCGGCGCAGCCAGAGGTGTTGACCGTTCGGAAACTTAGACTCTGCTTCGTCCTGGCGTAGCTGTTCCCGCCCGGTCGCCGCGACAGCCATGGCCACGGCATCAGCACTATCGTGGTCGGCCACGTCCACGATCACCGGCGTGCGCAGCATGCCCCGCAGCGCCTCAGCGTGCCGCGCTCGGTCTGATCGAAGTAGCTTGCTCCCCCATGCATTCATGGCTTCACTCTCACACGCAGGCACCGGGCACCGACAGGCCCGCGAACAGTCTGTGGATAGCCGTCCGCCGGGCCCGCTTTGCACCCCACTGCAGCCCCCAGGACCCGATTTTTCTGTGGACAACCCCGCCCGGCCACACCACCCGCTCCTCAGCCCACCGCGTCGCGCGCCCGCAACAGCCCACCAACACTGTGAAAACTGTGGACTTTTGTGAATATTGATACCTAGAATTGAGGCCGTGACGCCTCTACCCAGGATCAGCAACCGCACAGCGAGCCGCCGGACAGCCCCAGGGCGCTCGGCCCGGCGCACGCTCGCGGTGTTCGACCTGGATAAAACCATCGTGGACACCAGCGCCTCCATGGCCTACGGTCGCCCGATGGCCAAGCGCGGGATCATCACCACGGGGGAAATGTTGCGCATCGGCGCAATGCTGTTCAGCTACATGCTGACCACCCACACGGATGAGAACCTGGACGCCACCAAGGACGCCCTGTCTTCCATGATCCGCAACCGCCCCGCGGCCTCCCTGCGTGCCATCGCGGAGGACGCCCTGCAGGAGGTGCTGATCCCGTACGTCTACGCCGAGGCCCGCGACTTCATCTTCGAGCACCACAAGTTGGGTCACGACGTCGCCATCATCACCGCATCCGCCCGCGTCCTGGTGGACCCCATCGCCCGCGAGCTCCAGGCGGACTATCTGATCGCCACCGAGCTCGAGGAGATCGACGGCACGTATACCGGCAAGGTCCTGCACTTCAACAAGGGCCAGGCGAAGGTGGACAAGCTGATGGAGCTCGTCGAACGCGGCGGCTACGACCTCTCCCGCAGCTACGCCTACACGGATTCCCACACCGACCTGCCGCTCCTTGAGGCGGTCGGCCACCCCTATGCGATCAACCCGGACCGCCAGCTGCGAAAGATCGCCCGCGAGCGGGACTGGCCGATCGAGTATTTCAGCAAGCCCGAGCCCCTCTTCAAGCCGGGGAAGGTCCTGGCAGGCGCGGGGACGCTCGCGTTCCTCGGTGCGGCCGCCACCGGCGTAGTCCTGTGGTTGCGCCAACGTGCTCAGGACGTCGGTTCCGCCAGCGCCTCGCCGCTCCTGGCGCGCCTCATGCCACGCCGCGCCTCATAGAACCAGCTGGGAGCACCCCAACCAGGCAGCTACTGCTTCGCGTCGGCGATGGACTTCGCCTCCAGCGAGCCCTCTGCCAACCCCTCGGCGTGGAAGATGATCCATTCGGCCATCGCCTCCGAACCACCCTTCGCGAACGCCGCGGCCTTCGCGCGGTACTCATCGCGGTGGCGGTTCCACCACACCTCCGGCACGCCCAGCCCGCGCGGGTCCAGGCCGCCGGTGATGGTCGCCAGCCGGGAGCAGGCGCGGGCCGTGACCCCGTTGGCGTCGGCGAAGGGCTCCAGGGTGAGCAGTTCGCCGTGGATGATGGCGGAGAGCACCACGGAATTAACCTTCGTACCCCCGGCGATGAGGGAACCGAGCAGCTGCAGGCGGCCATCAGTGGCGCGCTTCGGACGGCCCGGCACGAGGAACTCCGCATTGTGGGCGGCCTTCGCGCGGAAGTTCTCATCCGACATCTGTGGCGAAGCCACCGCGTTGATCTTCGCGATCACCTGCATCGGGGCGCGCTGCCAGGTGGTGCGGGTCTCCGCGATGCCATCCGGGGCGAGCAGCTCTGCGGCACGCAGGGAACCAGCCAGGATTGGGTCTTCCACCTGGCCGTCCTCGGGCAGACGCGGGGTGCCGCCATCCAGCTGGGCGGAAGCACGCGCCCCACGCAGCACGGACTCGGAGCCGGTGACGTCCCAGCCGCGCAGGTTGGCGGGGTGACGGTGCGCGCGGGCGATGAAGTCGGAGGCCCTCTCGACGGCCTCGGGCACCCCGGGCAGCTCGGCGAGTGGGGCGAGGGGATCGGTAGTGAAACGACCTTCAGCAGACATGGCCACCACAATAATTCACCCCACCGCCCCACGCTGACCAATGGTCTGGCAAAATGGTGTGCAGTAATTTCTGCGCAGAATATTGACCGTTAATTGTCAGGAGTATCGATCATGAGCAATAAGAGCGAAGGCCTATTCACCGATAGCGATAGCTTTAACCCTCATGTCAACGCTATCCCGCTGTCCGACGTGGACACCCGCCCGAAGGGGCAGGGGAGCATCGGCGACCTGGTGAAGGACGCCACCGCACAAGCCTCCTCCCTCATCCGCTCCGAGGTGGAGCTCGCGAAGACCGAGATCGCACAGTCCGGCAAGAAGGTCGGCCTGGGCGTGGGCCTGTTCGCCGCGGCCGGCGTGATCATCGCCTACTCCTCCTTCTTCCTCTTCCTCGCCCTGGCGTGGCTGCTGGATCACTTCATGCCACGCTCCCTGGCCTTCCTCGTGGTCTTCCTGATCATGGCTGTGCTCACCGCGATCCTGGCGCTGGTCGGCGTGAAGCAGCTCAAGGGCGCGAAGAAGCCAGAGAAGACGATCAACTCCCTGGGCGAGCTCAAGCAGCTGACCCCGGATAAGGAGCGCTACACCGAGAGCAACGCCGTGGCCACCAAGGAGCCGGGCCTGTTCACCTAGGCCCCCACACGCGTAGCTTCCCGTGAGCACTCCCTCCCCGAACACCCCGCAGCACACATTCGTGCATTCGCGGGGTGTTCGTTTGCATGTGTTGCTCCAGGGGCCGGTCAAGCCCGAGGGATCAACCGAGCGGAACCCACTGGTGCTGTTCATCCACGGCTTTGGCGGTGGCTACTTCGACTTCGAACCGCTCTTCGCCCAGCTGGAGGGCGCCCCGCTGCGGCTGGCTGCGGTGGATCTTCGGGGTTACGGCCGCTCGGATAAAACGCCCCGCGGCTACGATCTGACGACCGCCGCATCCGACATGGCCGGTGTGATCCGCCGCCTGGGGTACAGCAGCGCGCACGTCGTGGGCCACGGCTACGGCGGGCTCGTCGCCTGGACGATGGCCGCCCACGAGCCAGAGCGCATCGACCGGCTGATCACACTCTCCTCCGCCCACCCCACCGAGCAAGCGAAGTTCCTATTCTCTCGCCCGCTACAGCGCTGGCGGCACACGCGGGGCACCCTGTTTGCGCAGCTCCCCCGCCTCCCGGAACGCGCGTTGACCAAGGACGGCGCCGCCACGGCCGAGAAGATCTTCCGCACCGGCGTGGCACCGGGCTTCCGCGACACCCCCATCTACCGCGAGTTCGCCATCAAGCGCCGCGAAGCGATGCAGGTGGATAAGGTCGCGCACCTGGCCAGCGAATACCGCCGCTGGGCGTTCCGCTCCCGGTTCCGCCCCGAGGGTCGGATCTTCGACCGCACGATCCCGCGCCGCATCGAGGCCCAGGTGTTAGCAATCGACGGGTCGATGGACCCGAACTACTCCCCCGAACTCGCGGCCCGCTCACTGGAGCGCGGCGCGGCGGGCTCCCGGGCTGAGCTGATCTACGGCGTCGGCCACTACCCGCACATCGAGGACCCCGTCACAGTCGCAGAACTGCTCCGCGCCGAGCTGCTCACCACCGACTAACCGCGCGCCTCAGCGGCTCAACAACACTTAAGCAACTGCGCCCTAGTCAGCCACGCAGCTGCGCGTATCCACCGGCGAGCTCCACCGGGCAGTATCCCCCACGCGCTCCAGCACTTCCTTCTTCGTCAGTGCGTAGCCGGTGTCCGCCTCATTCGAGTCCGCACCGAAGATCAGCCCCAGCACCTCCCCATTCGGGGCGACCAGAGGCCCGCCGGAGTTACCCTGCACGATTTTGCCGCGCAGCGAGTACGCCTCGCGCTCAACCCGCTGGTTGGCGTAGATATTCGGTCCCGCGATCCGCATCTGCTCACGCACGCGAACCGGGGCCGCTTTGAAGGGCCCACCCAGCGGGTAGCCCAGGGCGATGGCGTCGTCCCCGGAAACGGCGGGCTTATCCGCCCAGCGCAACGGCTGCAGCGGCAGCTCCCCGGTGGCCCGCAGCAACGCGATATCGTGCTCCGGATCGTAGAAGACGACGTCCGTGTCCACCGGACCGTTGACCGTGGACAGGGTGACCTTGTTCGTCCCCGCGACGACGTGCGCGTTCGTCATCACCACTCCCGGTTCGACGACGAATCCGGTGCCTTGCTGCATCCGGCTGCACTGCTCCGCGATTCCCTCGACCTTGACGACGGACGGCCCGATGGCGGCGACGTCCGGAAGGTCCTGCAGTGCGGGGTCCGGCGGCTGGACCTCGCGCTTCGTGACTGAGGCGAAGGGGTCGGTGACCGCGGGGATCTCGCTGCGGTTGATCAGGGCGTTGATGCGAGCAGGCAGGGTGCGCATCCAGTTGGGCGCGACCTCGCCGATGGTGGCGATGATGCGAGAATCCTGCGCCTCGCGGGCGATGCGGGAGTCCTGGCTGCTGAGCACGGGCACCGCGATCATCCACATCACCACCATGGCGGTGACGACGGCGACCAAGGAGCCCACGGCGGAATCTGCCCGGTAGAGCTGGCGCGTGCGGATGTTGTCGCGGATTCGCTGCCCGATGCCGGAACCCAGGAGGTAACCGATCACCACGCAGGCAGCGAGGGTGAGCAGCGCAATGACCAGGCGGGAGCCTTCCGTGCCCTCATCCTGGATAAGCCGGACAACCGGCCCCACGGCCTGCAGCCCCAGATAGCCACCGATCAGCACGCCCGCCAGGCTCAGCAGCGCGGCCACCCCGCCTTGCCGCAGCCCGGAGAAAAAGGCGGCGAGGGCGCAGATCACGAGCGCGATATCAACGATCATGGGTGGGGTTTCTACTCTCCTGTGTCCTTCTTACCCTCGGCAACGAAGTGCGCGCGCAGGGCGCGAGATTCGCCGTTACGGGATTGTTCCAGGGTACGGAAAAGATCGAATTGGGTCTCCTCGTCCCAGTCCTCGTGCCAGCCCGCGAGGCGCAGCAGGGCGTCGAGCACCCCGGCGGTGAAGCCCCACAGCACCATCCCGGAGACGTCGAAGGCGGGCCCTGACCAGCCGGCAAAGCCCAGCTTGAAGCGGTAATCCGGGTGGACGAGCTCCCGGATGGCCACGGGCTGGACCCAGTCGTTTTCCACGGTGGCGGGGTGGACGGGCGAGAACTCCCGCCAGTAGGCGATCACCGGCACGACCGCGAAGTTCGTGCGGTCGATGTACACCGGGTCCATCACGGCCACGGGTTCCACGCCCTCGGGGTTGAGGCCGGTTTCCTCGACGGCCTCGCGGACAGCGGTGTCGATCGGGGTGGCGTCCTGGGGCTCCCAAGCGCCGCCGGGGAAGGCCATCTGCCCGGAGTGGTTGCGCATGTCCACCCCGCGGTGGGTCAGGACGACGGTGGCGTCCTCCGGGAAGGGGTGGATCGCGGTGGGGCGGTAGTCGGGGTCCCCGCCGAGCAGGATCAGCACGGCGGAGTAGCGCGGCGGCACGCCGTCCTCGTTGGTTTCCGGGACGTGGCGCGCGGGATCATTGAGCGCCTCGTGGACGCTGCCGCTGCGCGCGGCGGTGGCCAGCCTGGTGAGCCATTCGGGCAGGTCAGCGGCGAGTGGCGGTTGGGTGGCGATGGCGGCGCGCCAGTCTTCGAAGGGATAGGGCATGGTATTAATTCTGCCCGTTCAGGGCGGCATTCACAGCGGCTTCGAGTTCCTCGTAGTCGCGGAAGACTTGGGGGTACATCTGCGCGCGGGTGCCGTCCGCCCGGTAGACCACCGTGATGGGGACGACCTTCGGCAGGCTGGTTGCGGTGTCGAAACGGTGGCTGCGGTCGGCGTAGACGGGCATGGTCGTGACATTCAGCTCGTCCAGGAAGTCAGCCCCTGCCTGGGATTTTTTGTCCAGGTGGACGCCGGCGACGTTCCACTCCGGGTGCTGCTTGGCGAGCTTGTCGAAGTGGGGCAGCTCGCGGCGGCAGGGCTCGCACCACCAGGCCCACACGTTGATGATCGTGGGTTTACCGGCCAAGGCTGCGCCAAGGTCGGCGGTCTCATTCTTGCCGCTGCTGAGGCAGGGCAGCTCGATGCCGGTGAGCTCGGAGTCTGGGGCGGGGTGCGCTCCGCTGCCCGGGGCGGGACAGTTTCGGGGGTTTTTTGATGCTAACTGGCTGTTCGGGGCCGGGGTCCGCGTCCGCGTCACCCTCGCCGCCGGGGTCACCTGGAGCACCGGAGACCGAGCCGGCGCCGCCGACCATGCCCGGTTCGGCCTGCTGCTGGGACTGTGCGCCGGATTGGTCCTCACCGCCACTCATCACTCCCGCGACCAGTGGGATTGCAGCGACGAGGAGGCCGATAATGATGGCGATAACGAGCAGGAGGACACGCGGACGCGACGCGTCGGCATCGTCCCCGGAACCGCGGGTGACGTCGACGTCTTCGCTGGTCTCGGCGTTTCCGTCGGACGCACCGTGACCTGGAGCAGTGCCGTGGGGATGGGAAGACGAAGGGGTGGTGGCCATGGCGTTAATCCTCTCCGAATCCGGCCAGGGCGAGCAGGTGTTCGCGGTCTGGCGAGGTGATGCGGGTCATCGCTTCCTCCGGGTCCGGCGTGCCGGCCAGCCCGAAGCTGGGGCATTGCCAGGCCAGGAAGCAGGCGCCACAGGCTGGCTTGCGGGAGTGGCAGACGCGGCGGCCGTGGAAGATGGCGCGGTGGCTGAACATGGTCCACTCCTTGGGCTCGATGAGTTCCATGAGTTCGCGTTCCACCTTGACGGGGTCCTCCTGGTCAGTGAGCTTCCAACGGCGCACAAGGCGACCCAGGTGGGTGTCCACGGTGATGCCGGGCACGCCGAAGGCATTGCCGAGCACAACGTTTGCGGTCTTTCGGCCCACCCCCGGCAGGGCGACGAGTTCCTCGAGGGTGCGGGGGACCTCGCCACCGTGCTTCTCGGCGATGGCCGTGCCGAGCCCGATGAGGGAACGGGTCTTGGCCTGGTAAAAACCCGTTGGCCGGATGACCTCGGCGAGTTCCTCGGGGTCCGCAGCGGCGTAGTCGGCTGCGGTGGGATATAACGAAAATAGGACCGGCGTCACACTATTTACCCGCACATCGGTACACTGTGCAGATAGGACTGTTGCTACGAGAAGCTCCAGTGGCGTCGAAAAGTCGAGCTCCGCATGAGCATCGGGATAGCCAAGCGCGAGCGTGCGGTTGAGTTTCCTCGCTCGGCGCTTGAGTGCCAGCGGGGTTTCCACATGCGAAGGATCTGCGGCGCGATGGCTGCCAGGTTTCGGCAAGCGAGGCGCTGAGGTTTTCGGCATGGCTACTACTGTAGTGTGAGTCCGGTTAAACGTCGTCAAGTGGGAGTGTAAGGAACAGATGGCAGAGAACACCGAGATTCTGTCCCGCGCTGGAATCTTTCAAGGGGTAGACCCCGAGGCCGTGCAGGCTCTGGTTGAGCAGCTGGAGACCGTCGACTTCCCGCGCGGAACCACAATCTTCGAGGAGGGTGAGCAGGGCGACACCCTGTACATCATCACCTCCGGCAAGGTGAAGCTGGCGCGTCACTCCGCGGACGGCCGCGAGAACCTGCTGACCGTCATGGGCCCTTCGGACATGTTCGGTGAACTCTCGATCTTCGACCCGGGCCCACGTACCTCCTCGGCAGTGTGCGTCACGAAGGTCTCCGCTGGCGTGATGACCTCCCAGATGCTGCACGACTGGATCGCCGATCACCCGGGCATCACTGAACAGCTGCTGCGCGTGCTGGCCCGCCGCCTGCGCCGCACAAATAACAGCCTCGCAGACATGATCTTCACGGATGTTCCGGGCCGCGTGGCCAAGGCGCTGCTGCAGCTGGCCAACCGCTTCGGCATCCAGGAAAACGGCATGCTGCGTGTGCACCACGACCTCACCCAGGAGGAGATCGCCCAGCTGGTGGGCGCCTCCCGCGAGACCGTGAACAAGGCACTGGCGGAGTTTGCCCAGCGCGGCTGGATCCGCCTGGAAGGCAAGTCGGTTCTCATCGCGGACACCGAGCGCCTCGCACGCCGCGCACACTAACTCTCCGGCGCCGGGCCATAATCGCACCGGTGCCGCCTGGCGCACCACAACGGCACCAGCTCCCCGCGCCGGATCTGCAGCGACCCGCACGGCCGGCGCATAAAAAAGACCAGCCCGTGGCTGGTCACCCCGCATCAATGCCTAGCGAGTTTTCCACTCGCTAGGCATTATCGCTTTTACTGCTGCTTCTTCAGGTAGTCGATCGTCACGCGGGTGGACTGTGCAGCGGCATCGCGCAGCACCGGGTCCACGTCCGTGTAGATCTCGTCGACAACATCCATGACGTCGGCGTCCTCGCCGAGCTTGGCCAGCGCCTCACGGACTTGCTCGAGGCGGTGCTGACGGCGCTCGATGTAGCGCTCGGCGAGCTCGCTGGTGTCCTCACGGTCCGGGCCGTGGCCCGGTAGTAGCGGCACACCAACACCGCGGCGCTTCAGCTCCTGGAGGGACTCGATGTAGAGCCCAAGGTCGCCGTCGGTCTCGGAGATCATGGTGGTGTGGCGGCCGGCGATGGTGTCGCCGGTGATGATCGCCTCCACGTCCGAGTCATCGGAGCCACCCTTGGAGTGGATGAGGAAGCACACGGAGTCGGAGGTGTGCCCCGGGGTGTGCAGGACCTCGATCGTCGGGGTGAGCCCCTCGATGCGGATGATCTCGCCATCCTTCAGCGGCTCGGCGGCGATGCAGTTGTGCTCGTCGAAGGCGCGAACCGGTGCGCCAGAGAGCTGACGGAAGCGCTGAGCACCGTTGGAGTGGTCGTTGTGACGGTGCGTGAGGAGCACGAGGCCGATGGTGGCCTGCGGGCCTTCCTCGCCGCTGGTTCCAGCGCCAATACTTTCCCCCACCGCCTTGCTGTGCAGGACGTTGAGGTGCCCCTCGTCCTGCGGACCCGGATCGATGACGACCGAGACCGGGTCCCCCGGGCCGCGAACTACCCAAGAGTTCGTGCCTTCGAGCGCTGCATAGCTGGGGTTTGGCGCCAACACCACACCGACATTCTCGGTGACCGGGCGAAGCTGACTGTACGCGGGATGTTGCATAACTCTAATTCTACGAAAACTCGCGGCTAAAGGCCTATTGACGTACCTGAACGATGATCTCGATTTCCACTGGGGAGCCCAGTGGCAGCTCTGCGACACCGACGGCGGCGCGGGCGTGCTGGCCAGCGTCACCGAAAATCTCACCGAGGATGTCGCTCGCTCCGTTGACGACGCCAGGCTGACCGCCGAAGCCGGTGGCGGAAGCGACGTATCCCGTGACCTTCACGATGCGTTCGATGTTCTCGAGGCCGACCTCTGCGGCGGCGGCTGCCACGGCGTTGAGCACGGCGATGCGGGCCAGTTCGTAGGCCTCTTCCGGGCTGACCTGGGCTCCCGTGTGGGTGCCGATCTCGCCGACGAGGCCGAGCTTCGGCAGCTCACCGTTAACGAAAGGCAGCTGACCGGAGGTGTAGACGACGTCGCCGCAGCGGACGGCGGGGACATAAGACGCGACGGCGGCCGCGACGGGCGGCAGCTCGATGCCGAGCTCGTCGAGCCGAGCTGGAACCTGAGACTTGGCCATGGTTAGTCCAGCTCTCGCTTCATGTAGGCGACGTGCTGCTCGCCGGTCGGACCTGGCAGGACGGAGACAAGCTCCCAACCATCCTGGCCCCAGTTATCGAGGATCTGCTTGGTCGCGTGGGTGAGCAGTGGCACGGTGACATATTCCCATTTCTTCATGCCCTCGAGCATAGCGATCGCGCGCGAGTTATGGCGCGGACGAGCTGGGGACTATAGACAGAAAAATCCCCGGCCGGGGAGGTTTTAGAACCTCTCCCGCCGGGGGGAGCTGCAGGCACATCGGTTAGCTTCCAGCTACTGCGAAACTATGACGGGCCGGGGTGTGGCCCTATTGAGAGGAGGCTTAGTCCTGCCCCTCGGCCTCGCGCTGCGCGGCGGCAGCTTCGAGCTGGCCAGCGAAGAAGTCGGCCCAATCGGTGACATCCGGACGGCGACGCAGCAGGGCACGGCGCTGGCGCTCCGTCATGCCACCCCAGACACCGAACTCCACCTTGTTATCGAGGGCATCGGCGCGGCACTGCAGAACGACGGGGCAGTGACGGCAGATAGCGACAGCCTTGCGCTGTGCTGCACCCTTCACAAAAAGCTCTTCTGGGTCCACGCTGCGGCAGTGTGCGTGGGTAATCCATTCACCGCGGTTCTTGAAAGACTCGCGGGTCGTCAGCTGCTTCACGGTCTGACGCACGGGCTTTGCTGCTGGTCGGGACTGGGAGCGGGATTCAGCCATTCTTCGCCTCCAAGCTGGATCTAACGTTCTTCGTTTCGATGTTCTTTGGGGAACTGATGTGCTTGCTCTTTCCTCAGCGATCAACAGGATGTGTTGCATAGCCTGTCGAAGCATTGCCCAGAATGTTACGGGGGTCACATTTTGGATGTCTAATGCACAACAGGGCCGGGGGTACTTCAGCGAAGCAAAACTTTTCATAGGTCACGCACGACTAGCACAACTCGCGCAAACAGCCTCGACAGACCGCAGGAACACACCGTGCATATGGCGCGAAAATAGGTCATGGCCGGTTTATGCACGTCAGGACAGAGTTTTCTTGAAATACCTTTAAAATGTGATGCGCCCCACATTTCCTGCCGGACTTCCCCGCACGTGATAATTCACCCCGAAAAGCCAGGCAAATATCGGCGAATATTTGTTTGCGCAAAACTAGTTTCAGCGGGGGTAGTAAGCTCCTCCCCCGCCACGCGTCCCCCAGCCGCACCTTGCCATCCCACACCTCAGCCGCGGTCGCTTTAGACACAATGAGGGCGTCCGACGCGTCGACTAATGTGTGTCGCGTGGAGAAGAACAACGAGCAAAACACGGCAGCACCCGACCGCGCCCGGCCCAGGCCGGCCCTTCAGCTGATCGGCGCGACGCTCGGTATCGCCATGCTCCTTGCCCTGGGGATGCTTCCCTTCGCCGGCCTCGGCGGTGCGGTGGTGAACTCCTCCGCGAACACGATGAACGCCAACTTCGCGGACATCGAGACCAAAAAGTCCCTCCCACAGGCCAGCACGGTTCTGGACCGCGAGGGCAACGCCATCGCCTGGATCTACGACCAGCGGCGCTTCGACGTCCCGGCGGACAAGATCTCCTCCGCGATGAAGGAGTCCATCGTCGCCATCGAGGACCGGCGCTTCTACGAACACAACGGGGTGGACCTGCGCGGTTCGGCCCGCGCGCTCGCAGCCAACCTCTCCAGCGGTGGGGTCGCAGAAGGTGCTTCCACCCTCAACCAGCAGTACATCAAGAACTACCTGTGGCTGATCAGCGCCAAGAACGACGACGAGCGCGCCGCCGCCACCGAAACCAGCCTGGCCCGCAAGCTGCGGGAGATGAAGCTCGCGGGCAATCTCGACGAACGCTTCTCCAAGGACGAGATCCTCACCCGCTACCTCAACCTCATCTCCTTCGGCCGCGGCGCCTACGGGGTCGAGGCCGCCGCCCGCACCTACTTCGACCACTCCGCCGAGAAGCTGACGGACGCCGAGGCCGCACTCCTCGCCGGGGTCGTCCAGTCCACCTCCGCGCTGGACCCGTGGGATAACCCGGACGCCGCGCTGACCCGCCGCAACCAGGTGCTCCAGGCGCGCGCCAATAACGGTTCCCTCACCCAAGAGCAGGCCGATAGCGCGGCCGCCGAGCCGCTGGGGATCACGGAAAAGCCTGCCGGTGAACCCAATGGCTGCCTTGCCGCCGGGGATGATGGTTTCTTCTGCGACTACGTCCTGAATTGGCTCGAGGAGAAGGGCTTCAACCACGAAAAGATTGCCCGCGGCGGCTACACCATCACCACCACCCTGGACCCGGCCGCACAGCAGCACGCTGTGCAATCCGCCCGGAGCAATGTGGCCCCCGGACAGCCCGGGGTGTCTGAATCCCTGAGCTTCATCGCACCGACTGAGGATTCCCACGAGGTCATCGCCATGGCGTCCTCCCGGAAATACGGGCTGGACCAGGAGAATCATGAAACTGTTCTGCCGCTGCCGCACTCCCTCCAGGGGCACGGCGCGGGCTCAGTATTCAAGATCTTCGCCGCCGCTGCCGCCATCGAGAAGGGCATGGGGCTGGAGACCAAGCTCAACGTCCCGCCCCGGGTAGAGGTCGATGGTCTCGGCAACGGCGGTGCCGCCGGCTGCCCGCCGGGCAAGTACTGCGTCGAAAACGTCGGCCCCTATAAGTCCTCCATGACGCTGAAGGAGGCGCTGGCAACCTCCCCGAACACGCCCTTTATCTCGATGCTGCAGGATGTGGGTCTGGAGCGCACCGTCGACTTGGCCGTGAAACTGGGGCTGCGCAGCTACGCGGAGGAGGGCACCTCCGGGGATAAATCCATCGCGCAGCGCATTAAAGAGGAGCAGACCGGTTCCTTCGTACTCGGCCCCACCCCGGTGGACCCACTGGAGCTGACGAACGTCGGCGCCACGCTCGCGGATCAGGGCCGCTGGTGCGAGCCCTCTCCCGTCTCTTCGGTGACGGATGCCTCGGGGAAGAAGGTGGAGATCCCCCGCAAGGACTGCGAGAAGGTGCTCAACCCGGCGGTCGCCAATGCGCTGGCCAATGGCATGGCGGGTGACGTATCGAATGGCACCGCCGCAGATGCCGCCCGGGCCACCGGCTGGAGCGGCCCGATCTCCGCGAAGACCGGCACCACCGAGACCAGCAACTCTGCCGCCTTCCTGGGCTTCACCCAGAACGTCGCCGGCAGCAGCTATATCTTCAACGACTCCGGCACCGCCTCGAGCCTGTGCACCTCCCCAGTTCGCCAATGCGGCTCCGGCAACCTCTACGGCGGCAACGAACCTGCCCGGAGCTTCTTCACCGCCGCCGGCCCGATTGTGAACTCTTATGGCGGCAAGAAACTGCCGCCCGTGCGGCAGAAGCAAAAGAAAGGCTCTGGCGAACTTGCCGACGGCGGGGCGGCCGGCTCCCAGCGCTAGTCCGGGGGCTGGGGTTCGCCCGGAGGCCTAGTGGCGGCTGGAGATGGTCGGCTATAGCGGGCGGCACACCTGTTACTGGCGAGCGGCGGATAGACTTGAGCCCGTGTTGAAGCGCAAGACCTCGAAGTTCCGTGCCCGCCTGCCCCGAACGCCGTGGGTGGTGGGTAAGCCGAGCGCCCCGCTGGGGATTGACGTCCTCAAGAAAAAGATGGGGAACGGCAACCGCACCGCAGCGCGCGTGAGCCGAACAATCGGCGCTGGGGTCGCGGGGCTCGTGGCAGCAGGGGCCGGCGTGCTGCTCGCGGCGAACCGTGAGATTCGGCAGTTCGAGCTGAAGGAAGTCACCGTCCCACTGCTGGAGCCGGGCACGCTGCCCTCGCACTGGGATTCGCTGCGCATCCTGCACGTGTCTGACCTCCACATGCTTGCGGATCAACGGCTCAAGCAGTCGTGGGTCGCAGGTCTCATCGAGCTTGACCCGGACCTGGTAGTGAATACGGGCGATAACCTCGGCGAGGACGAGGCCGTGCCGGGTGTACTGAGCGCGCTGGGTCCGCTTTTCGAGCGCCCGGGCGTGTTCGTATTCGGCAGCAATGACTACTTCGCACCGAAGCCGGTCAACCCGTTCATCTACCTGCTGGGCAAGAAGCGCAAGCCTTCGCGCGTGCAGTTACCATGGCGCGGTATGCGCGCGGCGTTCCTCGAGCACGGTTGGCAGGACGCCACCCACGCCCGCCTGGAGTTCCCGCTGGGGACCGATGCGCCGGTAGGAAGTGGGGAGCCGAAGATGATCCGGCTCGCAGTCACGGGCGTGGATGACCCGCACCACGACCTGGCGGACTACTCGCAGGTGGCGGGTGCTCCGAATGCGGATGCGGACTTGAGCATCGGGCTGTCGCACTCCCCCGAGCCGGCGGTGCTGGATCAGTTCGCGGCCGATGGTTATCAGCTGGTGCTCTCCGGACATACTCACGGCGGGCAGTTGTGCCTGCCGGGGAGCCGGGCGATCGTGACGAATTGCGGCATCGACCGGTCCCGCGCGCAAGGGTTGTCCCGGTGGACGGAACGGACGTGGCTGCACGTGACAAACGGCCTGGGGAACTCGAAGTACGTTCCCTTCCGGATTTTCTGCCGCCCGTCCGCGACGCTGATCCACGTGGTGGAGCGGGAGGACTAGCGGGCACGAGCTGCGTTCTTAACCCTTAAACCCACCCCGGTTTTTCCCTTCCGGGGATCACGCGTTATAGTAAGGAACCGTTGCGGAGATCTTCCGGCCGGATCATCTGGCAGAAGAACCCTCGCAGCCTATGACCGGGATATGGCGCAGTTTGGTAGCGCACCTCGTTCGGGACGAGGGGGTCGCAGGTTCAAATCCTGTTATCCCGACAAGTTGATTAAAGCCCTGGCCTTCCGGCCAGGGCTTTTCTCGTATTTGCTGGTCGAGGCGGATTCTAGGGGTCGTTGCAACATTTCCTAGCTTTCAGCTAAATCTAACAGCTCCGCCATCCGCTCCGCAGGAGTAGCAAAACCCAACGTCTTACGCGGCCGACAATTCAACCGATGAGCAACAAGCTCCAACTCCTCCCGCCCATAAACACTCAAATCCGCACCCTTCGGAAAATACTGACGCAACAACCCATTAGTGTTCTCATTCGTCCCCCGCTGCCACGGCGACCCCGGATCACAGAAATACACCGGACAATCCGTCGCAATGCTAAACGACCTATGACCAGCCATCTCTGAACCCTGATCCCAGGTCAACGACCCCCGAAGATGCTGCGGCAACGTCATAATCGCCTCCACCAGCGCATCACGCACCGCCACCGCACCATGCCCATCCGGCAAATGCAGCAACATCACATACCGCGTCGTCCGCTCCACCAACGTCCCAATCGCAGACCTTCCACCTGCACCGATAATCAGATCACCCTCCCAATGCCCCGGCACAGCCCGATCCTCAACAACAGCAGGACGATCAGCAATCATGATCATCGGATCAACAAACCGACTCCTCGCAACACGCTGACCACGCGGTTTACGCCGCGTCCGCCCCGTACGAAGGGCATGGGCCACCACCTTCTTCAACTCGCCTCTGGCCTGGCAGTACAGCTCTTGATAGATCGTTTCATGACTCACATGCATAGTCTCATCGCCAGGGAATTCCCTGCGCAACCGGCCAGCCACCTGCTCAGGGGAAAACTCCATCCGCAACCACTGCCACACCTGCTGTTTCAACCGAGGATTCGCCGCAATCTTCGACACCTTCGGCCGAAACCTCCGAAGCGTTGACTTCCGGTGCGCCTCAAACGGGCGATAAATGCCATCATCACCACTATTGCGACTAATCTCGCGCGAAATCGTCCCCGGATCACGCCCAAGCTCACGCGCAATCGCCCGAACCGATAAATTCCGATTCACCCGATCCGCGATGCGCTCCCGCTCCACCAACGACAAGTACCGCCGGTCAATCACCTTCTCCACCGCAGCCTGCGGCAGCACCTCCACCGGAACACTGACCCGGCCATCAACATACGCAAGAACCTGCATAAGCCGTTTATAGCGATAAACTGCCTGGCCATCGGGCACAAACGGCACACGCCGACCACGTGTTTTAATCACCCCCTTATCAACATCAAGCGCACCACGTAACCCCATCCCACACGCAGCTGCAGCAGAACGACGATCCAACCCACAGGCCCGAAGCTCCAAATACTCCACTCGCCGCGCCGTAGCCACAGCCCGCCGACCCTCAGGAGCAGGACGGGGCCGCGCACCAATCGATATCCCCACCCGGTATACCGACGAAGGATTCACACCCAACCGCCGCACAATATCCATTGGCGCGACATTCTGGGCAAACAACGCAACAATCTCGTCAACCACCTGTGACGACAACGTCTTATTCCGCAGTGGTAACCCATCACGATGCGCAATCCGATACGCCGTAGCTAACGACCATCCCAGATCCAGCCCAGCCGCACGCACCGACAAACCATCACCCACCACCAACTGGTGGAACCGAGTGATCTCCTCAACCGGTGGATCCCACCGTGACACCGTCATCACCAACACCAACCCTTCAGATCAGTGTTGCAACGACCACTAGAACTTAAGCGAAGCATCTGTGGGTTAAGGGTCAAAA
Organism: Corynebacterium urealyticum DSM 7109; assembly: GCF_000069945.1. Classification (NCBI taxonomy): domain Bacteria; kingdom Bacillati; phylum Actinomycetota; class Actinomycetes; order Mycobacteriales; family Corynebacteriaceae; genus Corynebacterium; species Corynebacterium urealyticum. The sequence goes on from NC_010545.1 coordinate 2,177,533, forward strand.
GGGGATGCGGACGGGATCTTGGAGGATTCCACTTATGAACCGTTCGTACACAGATCAGCAGCGTCGCAGAGCGATTGAGGTTTATAAGCGCACTCAGTCGGTGACGAAGACGACCCGGCAGCTGGGGTATCCGGGGAGATGGACGCTGTACAAATGGTTGCGTGAACCCACCACTCCAGGTAGACCGCGTAAGCAGGCGAAAACCTTGACGCGTTACCCGTTTGAGGTCAAGCTTCGTGCTGTCGAACTTTTCAACGCCGGCTGGAGCCCAGCTGACATCGCTCAAGAATGTGGGCTGAGGTCAAAAATGAGCGTCTATTCTTGGACACAACGCCATCGTGAAGAGGGACAATGGGGGCTGATGTCGAAAAAGGAACGAGAAGAACGTGCTCGCATCCCCACCCGAGCAGCCCTTGAAAAATCTTTGCCGGATGATCCATCTGAACTGAAAGAACAGATGGCCAAGCTGCTGGTCGAGAAAGCTGTATTGGAAAAGGAGCTGGAGCTTGTAAAAAAAGACGTCAGCGTCATCCCAGGTCAGCTCAGTAATAGACAAAAGACCGCAGTGGTTGACGCGCTACGCCCTGACTTCCCCTTGCCGATGCTGCTCGCCTCTATCGGCCTTGCACAATCGAGTTTTTACTACCACCTTCAACAACGCAGCCGGCCCGATAAGCACGAGCATATCCGTGACATACTCCATGCCATCGACGCGCAGTCGGACAACACGTACGGCTATCGACGCATGTGGTGGGAGTTGCGTCATCGTGGGATCATCATCAGCGAGAAGGTTGTTCGTCGCCTCATGCGCGAAGAAGGAATCGTGCCCCGCTTTCCGAAACGCAAGTGGAGGTACTCCAGCTATCAGGGAGAAATTTCACCAGCTCCGGACAACTTGGTGAACCGTAATTTTCACGCTGACAGCCCAAACAAGTTGTGGCTAACTGACATCAGTGTTTTTGCAGCTCACGATAGTCGCGTGTACCTCTCTGCCATAATCGACTGTTTTGACGGCAAGGTCGTCGCCGCGAAAACAAGCGTGCACCCCACTATGGAGTTGGCGCAGGAAACCCTGCTTGCTGCCATTGAAGCGGAGCAGCCAGAAGCAGATGGTTCCCTGGTGCTTCATTCTGACCGGGGTGCACATTACCGCGGTAGCACCTGGCGCAGTTTGACCGCTAAATACGGGATTGTCAGCTCAATGTCTAAAAAGGGTTGCAGCCCAGATAACGCAGCGTGTGAAGGATTTTTCGGCCGTATGAAAAATGAGATGTACTACGGCAAGGTTTGGCAAACCACCAAAGAGCTCGAAGAAGCCATCGCGCGATACATCGAGTTCTATAACAACCACCGGATCAAAACCAGTCTAGGCGGTGTGAGTATCACCGCCTACCGAAAACTTCATGTAGCGTGACCCGAAACTGTCCAACAAAATGTCCGCGTCCCCAAATGTGTGTCTGGCTCGGCGTGTCGCGGGGTTAGATGTGGCCTTTTTGGATGCCGATTGAGTGGGTGTAGTCGGTGTCGATAGCGTTGTCGTAGAGGGCTGGGCGTCCTGTTTCGTGGTCGGCTTGGTTCTCGGTTTGGGTCAGGGTGGATACTTTGGCGAGTTGGCCCTGGCCCCAGTCGGACTGCCTGGCGATTCGTACTGGATCGTCAGGCAGTTCCGTTTGCAGGTACAGCCACCAATCCAGCATCCGGCGTTGGTGTTCACCGGATCTGCCGCGGTGGGTTCTGGCGAGCAGTTTGAGCTGGGCGTTGATGCCGCCTTCCAGGCTGTTGGTGGTGGATTTGATCCGCTCGGGCGCAAGGACTCCTGCTGGCGGGTTGAGGTAGACAAACAGCATCTCGGACCGCCAAAGATGGTTGAGGCTGTTGTAGGCCTTGCGCACGTTGTGGTGGGTCCACACGCGGGTCCATGCACCTGTTTTGGGGTCTTTGATCATGGTTTTCTCGTTCATCCATTCCCGGTAGATCGTTGAAAACTCGTGCAGTTGCACACCCCACGCGGCGGCTTCATCCAGTGTGGTGATCCGGGTCAGTTTCAGCGCAAGTCGGTAGATGGTGCGCCCGGCATCGGTGCGTGGGTTGGTGGTGGTGTAGCGGCGGACCACGCGTTGGGCGTGGACGAGGCAGCGTTGAATTTTCGTAGTCGGCCAGCACTTTTTGATTGCGCTGTATGCGCCTTGGCCGCCGTCGATGACGGCGATGAGTGGGGCTTCGATGCGTTCAAGCAGCAGTTGGTAGTCGCGGGTGGTTTCGTGTTTGCACCAGTGCCAGGCGATCACGTGGTCGATGGTCGCCGCGACGATCAGGCAGCCACCGGCGGTGTAGGTGCCATCGAGAAATACCTGGTCGTAGATCCGCTTGTGGTGGCCGGCGGTGGGGTCAGGCACATCAACGAGCCAGCACCACTTGAAGCGCCGCTTCATGGTGGCGCGGCTAACACCGTTTCGTTTGGCTAGGTCGTCGAGTGATATTGCGGTGGTGCAATGCTCGATGAACTGGGTGAACACTGCCGCGTTGGTGATGTCGTTTCGACGTTTGACGCTGGAGGCGCCGCATTGTTTGCAGCGCCATCTGGTGGTGCCTTTGCTGGTGGTGCCGTTGCGTTTCATTTCACCGCCGCAGTGGCAGCGTGGTTGGTTCTTCGACATTGCGACACCACACCACGCCGCGCATAGCACATCACGGCTGCCACACCGAGGATTTCCCGTCGGGGGCTAGATATATGCTTCCGGAGCATATACTTTCCGGAAACCTACAGGTCAATCCGTGAAAATCCGCGATTCCGGACACACTTTTTGACCCTTAACCCGCATCTGTTCCCTCCAATCGCCCGGCGAACTGTGGCGGACAGCCCACGCATCTGGCACGAATCTGGCATGGCGTTGCCCACGGAGAAGATCGCAGCACAGGCCACGGCCAGAGCGGCTGAATCCGAGCACCCGACACCGCGCCGTTACCCGTGTGGCAGGTGTGACAAATGCGGCAAAGGGGGTCTCGTGTTGGTTCTCACACCCTGACTGATAGACTGAGAAAGTCGCATAACTGCTATCCGCATCACATTGTGACGCTCGAGCCTCCGGGTTTTCTCCGCATAGCGCGCCGTCACCGCGAGCCGCACCGCGGAAAGCAACCGATGCCCGCGCGCCACAACCACCACCGGACAATGCAGGTCTGTGCGTTAGACCTTTGCACGCCGCGCCTCCAGGGTCCGCGACCAGCAGCCGCTGGCTGCGGGTCGCCCGGAGCCGCACACCGAGTCCTTAGTTGGGGTGTTTTAGCACGTGGCTCTGCTCGCGATCCCAGCCACCGTTGCGGTGGCCCTCGTTCTAGTTCCACTGCTGGTCAAAGTTCTCGACCGAAACGCGGGCTGGCCACTAGCAATCACCTTCGTCGCGCTGGCGGGGTACGTCCTCAAGCACGCGCGCGTCCCGATGGAGGGCGGTGCGCACCGCTGGTCAGCCACCTGGATCGAAGGCGCGTTACCCACCTCCGCCGCACACCCCGAGGGCGGGGACATTACCTTCGGGCTGACGATGGACGCGCTCAGCCTCTTCTTCACGCTGCTCGCCCTGCTCATCGGCGCGGTCGTATTCATCTATTCCACGCGCTACCTGCACCCGGGCGAAAAGATTCTCAGCTTCTACCTGCTGATGACGGCCTTCATGCTCGCGGTGCTGCTGCTGGTTTTGGCTAGCGACGTCGCCCTGCTGTTCATCGGCTGGGAGCTCGTCTCGCTGGCGTCATTCTTCCTCATCGCCCGCTCCGGCAGCTCTGGCGAGGCTGGCGCTACCCGAACCCTGATCCTGACCTTCGTCGGCGGACTGTTCCTCATCGCCGCGCTGGGCATCATGGTCGGTGTGACTGGTTCCACCCAGTTGGCCGACATCCTCGCGGACCCGAGCTGGGGAAACAACACGGTGCTCACAGGCGTGACCGCCATGCTGATCGCAATGGCGGGATTCTCCAAGGCCGCTCAGATCCCCTTCCACTTCTGGCTGCCGGAGGCTATGGCCGCGGACACCCCGGTTTCCGCGTTCCTGCACGCCGCGGCGGTCGTGAAGGCGGGTGTTTACCTGCTGCTGCGCTTCTCGGGCATCTTCGCCGGCACGGTGATCTGGCATTACGTGCTGATCATCACAGGTATGGTCACCGCCCTCATGGCTGCGCTGTACGCCATGCAGAAGACGGATCTGAAGAAGCTCACCGCATACTCCACGGTGTCCCAGCTGGGATGGATCGTGGCCACCATCGGCGTGGGAACCCCCTTCGCCATCACCGCGGCGATCGTGCACACTGCGGCGCACGCGCTCTTCAAGTCCTCCCTGTTCATGCTGGTCGGCGTGGTCGACCACCAGGCAGGTTCCCGCGATACCCGACGTCTGGGCTCGCTGTGGCGCCGCATGCCCTTCACCTTCTGGTCTGCGGTCGTCGCCGCCGGCTCCATGGCCGCGATCCCGCCGACCCTGGGATTTGTCTCCAAGGAAGGCATGCTCACTGCCTTCCAGGAGGCACCGTTCTCTCAGGCCGGCGTCTGGGTGCTGCTAGCGGTCGCCGGCGTCGGCGCCCTGGCGACGTTCATGTACTCCGCCCGCTACGTCTTCGGCGCCTTCGTGGACGGCAAGACGGATGAGTCCGAGACCCGCGAGGCCCCGGTCAGCCTCTGGCTCCCCGCCGCCCTGCCGGGCCTGCTCTCCCTGCCCGCCGTCTTCTTCCTGGCCTGGCCGGAAAGCTGGCTGGATAACATCGCCCTGGCCACCGGTGTGGGCGAGGCCCATACCCACCTGGCGATGTGGCACGGCATCAACGCGCCACTCGTGATCTCCGTGCTCGTGATGGTGCTGGGCGTGATCGGTATCTTCCAGCGCAAGGCCATCTTCCGCTGGTTCCAGCACCAGCCGCTCGGTCCCTACACCGGCGCGGAAATTATTCACCTGGTTACGGAGTGGATGATCCGCTTCGGCCGCGTGGTCGCCGCCCCGGCGAACTCCATGGCCGCTAACCGCCACGTCTTCTGGATCCTGGCGATGTTCATCACCCTGGGTCTGTTCAGCCTGATCGGGCCGGGTCGCCTGCACGGCCTCGGTGATCTTCCGGCCCGCCTGGAGGGCACGGACCGCGTCACCGACCTGATCGGCCTGCTCATCATCGGCGCAGCACTCATCGCCCTGCTCGGTACCCGCTCGCGCCTGGCCTCCGTCGTGCTCGTCGGCATGGTCGGTGTGGGTGTCTCCTTCATGATGCTCACCCTCGGTGCTCCGGATGTCGCCCAGACGAACCTGCTGGTCGAGCTGTGCGTCACCGTCATCATGATGCTGGTGGTTCGCCACCAGCCGCGCCTGTACCTGCGCGAGGGAGAGAATCGCGCCCGCTTTGCCACCATGATCGCCACGGTCGTGGGTCTGGTGACCTTCTTCGGCGTCTGGCTGCTGCAGAGCCGCCATCCACGCCCGGAGCTGGCGGAGTGGTACTTGGAGAACACCCAGGACGCCACCGGCGCGGACAACGTCGTCGCCGCGATCCTCGTGGAATTCCGTGGCTACGATACGTTGGGCGAGCTGATCGTCCTCGGCATGGCGGGCATCGTCATCGCCGCGATCATCTCCTCCATGCCGCGCTCCCCGAAGCCGGGCTACGGCCCGGGCTCGACCTCCGAGGCATTCCGCGCACCGGGGCAGACCCGCTTCCCGGATGTCCACAAGGTCCCGGAGCTCGCACCGTTCTACTCCAAGAACCTGCGCTCCACCCACCTGAACTCGATCCTCCCGCGCATGGCGCTGTACCCGCTGATCCCGATCGTGGTCATCCTCTCGCTGATCACCTTCTGGCGCGGCCACAACGCCCCGGGCGGTGGCTTCCTCGCGGCCCTCGTCGCGGCCTGTGGCCTGTTCTTCTGGTACCTCGCACAGTCCCGCGCCCGTAAGCTGGGCTCCGACAACCTGGGCTACACGCTCATCGGTATCGGCATGCTGCTGGCACTGGGCACCGGCCTGCTGGGTTTCCTGCAAGGCTCCTACCTGGCGCCACTGCACGGCACGTTCCTGGGACAGCATCTGACGACCTCGCTGCTCTTCGACGGCGGCATCTACTTCGCCGTCTTCGGGCTCATCGTCGTGGTCATCAACCAGCTTGGTGGCCGCGACCGCCCCGGTAACCAGTACGCGCGCGCGAACCTGGACCGTTACATCCCGGCCAAGACGCAACCAGCCTCCCCCCAGCAAGCCAGCGAGTCCGCGAAGCACACAGTAGCCGAGGCCTTCAGCCAGTCCCCCGTGGCGGTACGCATCGGTGGGTCCAATATCGTGCTCAACCCCTCCGAGGTCAGCCGCGCCGCCCGCGAAGCGGAAGCCCGGCACCGCTCGGAGCGTGAGTCCGCAAAACGGCCCGCCGGCTCCGTGACCCCCATCCCGGAGGCCAGGCCCGCAGACGCCGTGCAGCCCGCCGCCGAGGCCGGGAAGAGCGACGTCCTTAAGGCAAAGGACGCAGCCCCCGCCCACCGGGAGGAAACCGACGCCGAGTTCAAGGAACGCAAGCGCCGAGAACGGCGGCTCACCGGGCATGACGCATTCGACCGAGAACTCGACGAACTGCGCAGCAAACGAGGCCAAGTAAACCCAGCACCCCAGGAAAAGAAGCGGAGAGGAGACGACCAGTGATTCTTGCAGCAATCATCGCAATCCTCGTCGGTGGCGGTGTCTACCTCATCCTCCAGCGAGGCATGCTCCGCCAGATTCTGGGGCTGTCCCTGATCAGCCACGGCGTGAACCTCATGATCCTCGGCGCGGGCGTGCCGGTGTGGCGCAGCGAACCGCTGATGAACCGCACGAGCGCCGCCGAGGCCGGCGACCCCCTCCCCCAGGCCTTCGTGCTGACGGCCATCGTGATCTCGATGGCGGCGACGGCCGTCATGCTCGCGCTGGCTGCCGTGGGACGGGACGACGACACCGCATCGGCCGAGGACGCCGAGCGCGCCGCACGCACGTTCCGCGGGCTATCCACCCTCTCGCAGCACACGGACACCGAGCAGGTGGCCAAGGATGCGCAGGCGGCTGCTGCGAAGCACACCGCGCAGGAAGACACGCTGGGTGCGCCTTACGATAAGAGCGACCCCCACGGAGCCAATCGCGACACTGACAAGAGCAAAAATAGTGGCAAGGAGGAGCGCTAATGAATTCCCTACTCCTTGCGTCCACTAACCCGCAGTCCCCAGACGCATTCACCGACGGGGCGGTGCTCGCCCTGTTCATCGTCGTGCCGCTGATCGCCGCGGGCCTGTGCACCCTCCTGCCCTGGGCGAAGGCCCGGAACCTGCTGGCGCTGCTGGTGCCGGCATTCGCAATCGCCACCTCCGGCTGGCTGCTTGTTCGCTTCGGCGGCGACGAGTCGGTGATCGCCGATAACGTCGGTAACTTCGTGGGCGGCGTGGCCATCCCGCTGGTCGCGGACACGCTGAGCGCCCTGATGATCTTCACCACCGCCCTGGTGGCGCTGGTGGCTAACTGGTTCGCCCTCGTCGTGGGCGAGATGCGCGCCCGCTTTTACCCCGCCCTGGCGCTGATGCTCTTGGGCGGCGCGTGGGGTGCGATCCTCACCGCGGACCTGTTCAACCTCTTCGTGTTCATCGAGGTCATGCTGATGCCGTCCTTCGGACTGGTGGCGATGACCGGAACCTGGGGCCGCCTGGCTGCGGCCCGCACGTTCATCGTGGTGAACCTGGTGACCTCCCTGCTGCTGGTCTCCGGCGTGGTGATGACCTACGCCGTGGTCGGCACGACGAACCTGGCAGCCCTGGCTGGTGCCGCCGGTCCGCGCGGCGAGGGAGGTTTTGCCGATGGCATCCACGGCACGCAATGGCAGCTGGTGGTTGCCCTCGGCATGGTGCTGTTGGCCCTGTCGGTCAAGGGCGGCGTCACTCCGACGCACACCTGGCTGCCACGGGCCTACCCATTCACTTCCCCGGCCGTGATGGCACTGTTCTCCGGCCTGCACACGAAGGTCGCGGTCTACGGCCTGCTGCGCATCTACATGACCGTGTTCGAGGGTGATGCCCGCTACGCGTGGGCGATCCTCGTCATCATGGTGCTGGGCATGGTGATCGGTGGTTTCGCGGGCCTGTCGGAGAACACGATTCGCGGGGTGCTGGCCTACCAGATGGTCAACGGCATCCCGTACATGCTGATCCCGCTAGCCTTCCTCTCTGCCCGCCCGACGCTGGTGCTCTCCGCTGGGCTGTTCTACATGGTGCACCACATGGTGATCGCGGCCAGCCTCATCATGACTGGCGGCGCGATCGAGGAAACCTACGGCCACGGCAGGCTGCGCCCGCTGCACGGCCTGATGCGACGCGACCCCTTCGTGGCGGCGGTGTTCGCCGCCGGTGCGCTGGCGATCGTGGGCTTCCCACCGTTTTCCGGCCTGTGGGGCAAGCTGGCGCTGGTCTTCGGCATCGCCGAGGACGGCAGCTGGAAGGCCTGGCTGGCGATCAGCACGGTCATCCTGACCTCCATCGGGGCGCTGCTGAGCATGATTTACGTGTGGCGTGAGATCTTCTGGGGTCGCCCGATGAACCGCAACGAGGCGGACCCGGATCTGCGCATCAAGCCGAAGTACGTACTCCCTTCGGCAGCGCTGGCCGTGGTCTCCATGGCGATCTTCTTCGCTGCGGGCCCGATCTTCTCCGTCACTAACCGGGCGGCGGAGGATCTCATCGACACCACCGAGTACGTCAGCACCGTCTTCGGCGCCAACCAGTCCGACGAGCTGGTAGGTGGCCCTGGCCCAATCGGCCAGGTGCTGGATCCGGGCCCGTCCGGACTGGCACACGTGCCTGGGGCCGATGAGCCGCAGGGCGTGTCCGAGGTTGCCGACGGCGATGCGGACGAGGCTGATAATGCCGGCACCAAGAATGCCGGCGACCAGGAAGGAGCGCGCTAATGAAGCCCTGGAAAGTTCCCTTCCACTGCCTGTTTTATGCGGGCTGGCTGGTCGGCCAGGTGATCAAGGAGTCGATCGTGATGATGATCGATACCTTCGGCACCGGCCGCCGCATCGCCCCGGTGGTGATTTACTACCCGCTGCGGGTCCGTAAGGAACGCGATATCGCCGCCCTCGCGGCCTCCATCACCATCACCCCGGGCACGCTGGCCCTGGGTGTGACGGGCCCGAAGGAGGTCGACTACGACGCGGAGCGGGGCGAGCGTTCCCCCAACGACGCTTTCGAGGTCAAGACCAGCGAGTACAAAGTGCAGCACCGCGATACCGCGCAGCGCTTCCTTGCGATCCACGCCATGTACGGCCAGGATCCGCTGGAACTGATGGAAGGCTTCGCCGAGATGGAGGAGACGCTGGTGCCTTCCGTGAGGGGCATCAAGCAGAACTTCGACGTCGACTCCCTCGTGGAGCGGGGTCGTCCGGGACCGCGCGGTTTCCGTGGTTCCCACGGTGGCCGTGCCTCCGACGAGACGGTCTTCGACGTCGAGAAGGTGGACTCCACCCCGCACGCCGCGGCCTACGTCGCCGCCGTCCTGAGCGAGGACTCCGAGGACGGCGCGAAGGAGGAGGCCCCGAAGCACGACGACTATGCCTTCCGCGACCCCCTGTACCCGAACAAGTACCGCGACCAGAAGAAGAAGAAAAAGGGGAAGTAGATGGGACCCACAACGCTGCTCTACATCCTGGTCGGCATCGCTGCGGTGATTATCGTCCTTGGTTTGCTGACGGTGCTTTTCCGTGCGGTGAGCACCAAGAACGATGGGCGCCGCGCGGTGCTTTCCGACATGCTTTTCGCCTGCATGATCGCACTGTTTTTGTGTTTGAGCATCTTCAACCACACGGCGATTACCTACGAGGTCGCGATGTTCGCGGGGCTGTTTTCCGCCCTGTCGACTGGTGCCGCGGCGCGCATTATCACCCGAGGGAGGCGCTAAACCATGGCTGTTTCTACCGCTGCGTCGACGACTGAGTTTCTGCTGGCTGCATCCGAGCAGGTTGAGTACCAGGAGCCGAGCTGGTTCGCGGTCGTGCTGATCGGCATCCTGGCGATCACCGGCTCCGTGTTCGTGCTGGTGTCCGCCCGCGCGATGTACCTGGCCCCAGATGCGCTGAGCCAGCTGAACATGACCGGCCCCGCGCTGGGCGTGGGTATTCCGCTGCTGATCTGCGCGAACCTGGTCTTCCACTTCGCCACCGAGGGCTTCGTGCTGGGGTATCTGATCCGTGCCTGCGTCGCGATCACGGCCTTCCTGGTGATCAGCTCGGTGGGTTCTTTCTTCATGGGTCGCGCGCTGCACGCCACCCACTGGGATCACACGGTGCCACTCTCCGGTGGTACTCGCCCACCGGACGCAAAGTAGCGCCGCTGCTCCCCTCCCCCAGATAGCGCGAAGGCCGCCCAGAGGATTTCCTCTGGGCGGCCTTTCGCTGTGTGCTAGTTAGTCAGCGGCTTAGGCGACCTTGGCGACGACCTCCACGTCGGTGTCGCCGCGCATTGCCTTGGAGTACGGGCAGAAGGCGTGGGCCGCCTGCACGAGCTCATCGGCCTGCGCCTGCTCCACACCGAAGAGGGTGGCCTCGATGCGGGAGGTGATGCGGAAACCCTCATCGACGGAGTTCAGGGTGCACTCCACCAGAACCTCGGGAGCCTTGGAAAGATCCACGCCGTTGTCCTTCATCTGCTTCTGCAGCGCACCGTTGAAGCAGGCCGCCCAGCCAGCAGCGACGAGCTGCTCCGGGTTGGTGCCCTCGCCGGAGCCGCCGAGCTCCTTCGGCGGGCGGACGTCCAGGTCGATCTGGCGGTCCGAGGTAGCGACGTGGCCGTCGCGGCCGCCGCCGGTGGACAGTGCCTTCGCGTTGTATAGCGCCTTGCTCATGGAAAACTCCTTCGCTGGTTGCTTAAACCTTGCTCTGCTGCCCGAGTGTACTTACTTGCTGGCGGTGAAGACTTCCTTCACCCGCGCCGCAAGCTCCTCGTCCACGTGGCCCCAGTAGGTGTAGCACTGCTGTTCCACCTGCTCAGAGACACCAGCCATCGCTCCTGCGATGTTCTTGGCCAGGCGTTCGCGCTGCTCGTCGTCCATGACCTCGCGGACGAGCTGACGGGCCTGTACGAAGTCATCGTCCTCTTCGTGGCGGTGGTAGGCGCCGTAGGTCAGGTCGCCGCCGTAGTTCTCATCGAACAGGCCGAGATCATCGGCCAGGCCGGTGCCGGATTCCGCGCCGCGACCGAAGCCATACTGGGACTCGCCGGCGGCCACACCCTTCTGGACCACGCCCGAGCCGTCGGAGGTGTCCTGGGTGCCCTCGCCACGCTCGAAGCGGTTCGGGGAGTACACCGGGGTGTCGCGCGGCGGGAACTCATAGGCCATCGCGCCGTCCTTGGTGTTGTACCGGTTCAGATCCTGGCGGATCGGGCGGTTCACCGGCAGCTGGGAGTTGTTCGCACCGAGGCGGTAACGCTGGGTGTCCTGGTAGGCGAAGACGCGGGCGAGCAGCATCTTGTCCGGGGAGAAGCCCACGCCCGGCACGATGTTCGACGGTGCGAAGGCGGCCTGCTCGATCTGCGCGAAGTGGTTCTCCGGGTTCTGGTTCAACGTGAAGTGGCCGACGTCGATCAGCGGGTAGTCCTTCTGCGACCAGGTCTTGGTCAGATCGAAGGGGTTCCAGCGGTAATCCTTGGCCTCCTCGAAGGGCATGATCTGCACCTTGACGTCCCAGGTCGGGTAGTCGCCGCGCTCGATGGCGTCGAAGAGGTCCTGACGGTTGTGGTCGAAGTCGCCGGCACCGACGATCTGGTTGGCCTCTTCGTCGGTGAGAGTCTTCCAACCCTGGCGGGTCTTGAAGTGGTACTTCACCCAGAAGCGCTCACCAGCGGCGTTGATCCACTGATAGGTGTGGGAGCCGAAACCATCCATGTGGCGGAAGTTGGCTGGGATGCCGCGGTCGCCCATGAGGTAGGTGACCTGGTGGGCGGACTCCGGGGAGCGGGTCCAGAAGTCCCACTGCATGTCCGCAGAGCGCAGGCCGTTGTTCAGGCGCTTCTGGGAGCGGATGAAGTCCGGGAACTTCACGCCATCGCGGAGGAAGAACACCGGGGTGTTATTGCCCACGATGTCGTAGTTACCCTCCTGGGTGTAGAACTTCAGGCTGAAGCCACGCACGTCGCGCACGGTATCCGGGAAGCCGAGCTCACCGGCGACCGTGGAGAAGCGGGCGAGCATCGGGGTGACGCGCCCCTTCTGGAAGAGGTCAGCCTTCGTGTACTGGGAGACGTCCTCGGTAATGGTCAGCTCACCGAACGCACCGGAGCCCTTGGCGTGGACGTTGCGCTCCGGAATGCGCTCGCGGTTGAAGGACTGGTGCTTTTCCACCAGCGAGACGTCGTGCAGCGCGATTGGTCCCTGGTCTCCGACGGTGGCGGAGTGCTCCTGGGTGGTAATTGGTGCACCGTTGTTTCGGGTGGCATGACCGGTGACGGGGCACACACCCCGGGATGCGATGTCCTTGGCGGTCAGGTTGCCGATGTTCTTCTGGTCAGTCACGGTGATCCTCCTTAGGGAATGTGGCTTCCATCACCCAGGTTGCCACAGTGGCGACCATGCCGCCACAGCCTTTACTTATCAATCAATATTTCATAAATAGGCTAACGCCTATTGAGTCGGTACGCAACCATTGCCCCTACCTATCGATGGATCGACGAACGCCACTCCCGCATCCCGCTACGCATGGAAGCGTGAAAACCCCAGGCCACTGCTAAACTGGTCTTTAACATGAGCAACTTCTCTCCCTCCTCCACTGGCCGCCACGGCCACACCGCCGAGGTCGACGCGCACGTCACCGACCTCGCGCTGCGCGCCGCCCGGGGAGATAAGGCAGCGCTCAACGAGTTCATCGCCGCCACCCACGATGACGTCTGGCGGCTGCTGGCCCACTTGGCGAACCCAGACCAGGCGGATGACCTCACCCAGGAGACCTACCTGCGGGTACTCTCCGCCCTCCCCCGCTTCGCCGCCCGTTCCACGGCCCGCACCTGGATCCTTTCCCTGGCCCGGCGCGTGTGGGTGGATAGCATCCGCCACGATATGGCCCGCCCCCGCAAGTCCGCCGCCGAGTGGGAGGACGCCGCCGGAGATACCCCCGCGGCAGAGACCACGGGTGGCTCCAGCTGGGTGGAGTGGCTGGACACCCAGGACATGCTCAACTCCCTGGAGCCGGACCGCCGGGAGGCGCTGATCCTCACCCAGATGCTGGGCTACACCTACGCGGAGGCCGCGAAGATCGCGAACGTACGAACCGGCACCATTCGCTCCCGTGTTGCCCGCGCCCGGGCCGAGCTGGTCGATATGCAGCAGGCACAGCAGGCCCGCCAGGAGCGCCAGCAGGCAGAGACCACCGGGACCACCCGCCTGGGGCGGCGGCTGTGGCAGGCGTAGCGCCCGAGCCTGACGTCCTAAAAAATTTAGCGCGTACCCTGGGGTCATGAGCGAGACAGTCTTCGAGCAGACCCTAGATCACCCCATTGAGCAGGTCTGGCGCGTGCACGCCACGCCGGGGATCGTCACCCGGCTGACGCCCGGCTTCACGCGCGTCCGGCTGCTGCAGGAGGCCGGGAATCTGAAGAGCGGGCTGACTCGCATGCGTTTCCCCGGTGGCGTGGTGTGGGAGGGCAAGCACGACCCGGGGTTCTACCGCCCGCTCGTCGCGGCCAGCGGTGGCCAGCCGGCGCACGTGGACTCCCCGGCACAGTTCTCGGACGTCTGTGCGACTCCCGGGATCGGTTCGGCGTTCGGTTGGCGGCATGTCCATTCTTTTCAGGACGTCCACGCCGGCGGCGGAACTCTGCTGCGTGATCGGATCACCACGAACGCACCTGGATTCATCGCAGACCAGCTGCTCAAGGGGGTTTTCGGCTACCGCCAGGCGCAGCTGGCGGGGGATCTGAAGCACCTGCAGCAGGCCCGGGGCTGGGCCGGGGAATCGACCCGCGAGATGACGATCGCGGTAACCGGAGCAACCGGTGCAGTGGGAACGCAGCTGTGCGCGCTGCTGCAGCTGGCGGGGCACCGGGTGATCCGGCTGAGCCGGAACCCGCAGCCGCTCATCGATGAGGCGAATGCGCGCCCCGGCGGGGCGGCGGTGCATTACCGGGCATGGGATCCGGAGCACCCGGCCGAGGACCTGCTGGCCGATGTGGATGCGGTGGTGCACCTGGCTGGTAGTTCGATTGCGGGCAGGTTCACGGAGGAGCACCTGGCGAAGGTCGCGGGCTCGCGGATCGAGCCGACCCGCAAGCTCGCGGAGCTGGCGGCACGTACCGGCCAGGTGCATACCTTCGTGTCAGCCTCGGCGGTGGGCTTCTACGGGGCCGATGCCTCGGAGCCGGTCGATGAAACCGCCCCGGCGGATGAGAATTCGACGTTGGGCCGGATCGTCCGGGATTGGGAGGCCGCGACGGAGCCCGCGGTGGCTGCCGGGCTGCGCGTCGTGCAGGTACGCACCGGTCTGGTCATGGCGGCGGGCACTGCCCTGCTGGATCTGCTGACCGCGCAGGCGAAGCTGGGTGGCGGGGCGCTCGGCAGCGGGCGGCAGTTCTTCCCGTGGATCGCGATGAATGACCTGGTGGATATCTACCACCGGGCGCTGACCGACCCGATGCTGGAAGGGCCGGTGAACGCGGTGGCGCCGGGGATCGTGCGCAACCGGGAGTTCATGGCCACGCTGGCGGAAGTGGGCGGCAACCCGCTGCTCCCGCGGAGCCTGCGGGGCACATTGCAGGTACCGGTCCCGGCGGCCGGGCCCCGGCTGCTGCTGGGCGAGGATGGTGCCGCGGAGCTGGCACTGGCGGACCAGAACGTCCGCCCCGCCGTGCTGGCCGATATGGGGCACGAGTTCCGCACCCCGGAGCTAGCCGACGCGCTGCGGCACGAGTTGGGGAAGAACCCGGCGAGCCCACTACAGTCATAGGTTATGAGCGCTACGGATTCTGCTTTCGCTGCCGCACCGGCTGGCCGGTCGGCTCTGCTGTTCCTTTCCTTCGGCGGGCCCGAGAAGTCGGAGGATGTGATCCCGTTCCTGGAGAACGTGACCCGCGGCCGGGGCATCCCCCGCGAACGGCTGGAGAAGGTCGGGGAGCACTATTACGCCCTGGGCGGGCGCTCCCCCATCAATGACCAGAATAAGCAGATCATCGCGAATATTGAGGCCGAGCTGGCCACCCGTGGCGTGGACCTGCCCGTGTACTTCGGCAACCGCAACTGGGAACCGTATGTCGAGGACACGATGGTGCAGCTGGCCCGCGAGGGCTTCGACACGGTGTACGTGTTCGTCACCAGCGCCTGGGGTGGCTACTCGGGTTGTGGGCAGTACAACGAGGACATCCGCCGTGCCCTGGACGCGGTGCGCGAGGCCGGGCTGGAGGCGCCGCGAGTGCAGCGCCTGCCGCACTTCCACGATCCTCCGGCGTTCATCGCCGCCTTCGCCGCTGCGGTGGACGCGGCGCGCGCGGAGCTTCCCGCTTCCGTCCAGGACGACGCCGACCTGGTGTTTACCGCGCATTCCGTGCCCAATAAGGCGGACGATACCGGCGGGCCGCGCAGCTACGGGGGCAACCTGTACTCCGAGCAGGTGCTCAATGCCTCCCGTCTGATCCAGGAGGCCTCGAGCTTCGCGGGCCAGCCTGGTTCGGGCGCGTCCCTGGGGTGGACGGGCCAGCTGGCGGCGGGCAAGCCGGTGGGCGGCCGCGGGGACGGCCCGGCCCACACGGGTGAGACCGCGGGCGTGGACCTTGGCGTGGGCACTGCCTATGACGTGGAGTTGGTGTGGCAGTCCCGCTCCGGTTCGCCACATGTGCCGTGGCTGGAGCCGGATGTGTGCGATCACCTCGAGGCGCGCGTAGCGGCGGGTAATAAGCGCCCGATCGTGCTCTGCCCGGTGGGATTCATCACCGACCACGTGGAGGTCATGTGGGACCTGGACACGGAGGTCCGGGAGGTCGCGGAGGAGCACGGGGTGCCCTTCGTGCGGGCGGCGACGCCGGGCCTGGATTCCAGCTTCGCCAGCATGATCGTGGACCTGGTCGCGGAGGTCGCTGACGGCGAGCTGCCGGTTGCCGAGTTCACCGAGTCACAGCGTGCTGCGGCGGAGCTGGTGAAGAAGTTGGGGACGGTGCCGAACTTCGGTGGCACCTGCGACGGTGCGCCCTGCGCACCGGGTTGCTGCGGGGCCCAGCGCTAAGCCAACCGCGGCATTGGGGCTAACCGTTGCGCCCAGGCCTCGGAGAATTCGCTGCAGGCTCGGTTCGGGTACTCCCTGTTCGCCGGGTGGCGGGAGGCGCTAGCATCGGGAAGGTCAACTTTCCCCAACCGTCATGAAAGGGTCGTGACGCACGAGATGGCGAATCCCTATAACCAAGACCCCACCGACCCGGCAGCGGGTCCGGACGCGACCGGGCCTGCGAACGCTGATCGCGCCGCGACAACTGACAGCGCCGCCGCAACCGACGGCAACGCTGCGGTAAACGGCGACGTCCCGGTCGGCGACGTCGCTGCTCAGGGCACCACGAGCGACGTCGCTGCTCAGGGCACCGCTGCCGACGGCACCGTCGCGGATGGCGCAACACCGGTGAACGGCGCGGCTCCTGCGGACGACACCGCGGATGGCACCGTCCCTGGCGAAGGACAAGGGCAGAATAAGCCGGCGGGCCCGATGGCGCTGTCCATCGGCACGGCGATCATGTCGATCGCAGCTATCGCGGTGATCTTCCTGACCTTCCTGTGGCCCGCCCAGAATGCCGAACCGCAGAACATCCCGGTTGGCATCGCAGCCTCGGAGAAGACCTTCAACGAGCTCGACAGCCAGATGAAGGAGGTCGCGGAGCAGAACCAGCTCACCGTCCCCTTCCAGATGGAGCGCTACGAGGACGCCTCCGCCGCGCGCACCGCGGTGAAGAATAACGAGGTGCAGGGCGCGCTGGTGATCCCTGACGAGCCGGGGCAGGTGCGTGCGCTGCTGGCGTCCGCGAATGGGCTGGAGCCCTCCCGGTCGATCGCGGAGTTCGCCCAGGAGGTCAACCAGCTGCCGGCGCAGCGCGCACAGCTCGAGGGTAAGCAGCCTTCCCAGGAGGTCATGCAGGCCGCGATGGCTGGTCCGGACATCCAGGACCTGGTGCCGATGTCCCAGCAGGAGCAGCAGGGCAAGACGCTGGGGAAGATGACGCTTCCGCTGGTCTTCGCCGGTCTGCTGCTGGGGCTCGCTTCGGTCGGCCTGCTGCGTGGTGCTCAGCAGCGAGTGCTGACCCTGCTGGCGGGCTCGGTGCTCGGCGGCTTGATCGCGGCTGTTGTAACCGTGCTGACCGTGGGTTATGTGGACGGCAACCTGGTGTCCCTGTGGCTCTCCTTCGCCCTGGGCATCCTGGCTATTTCCGCTCCGGTGGCGGGCCTCGGCGCGCTGCTGGGTGGCTACGGGGCGTGGATCGGCGTGGCGATCCCGGTGCTGGCTTACCCGCTCTCCGGCGCGATCGAGCCACGTGAGTTCCTCGGCGGCTTGGGCAGCCTCGGCGAGTTCCTGGCCCCGGGTGCTGTGACGACGCTGAACAAGCTGCTGGTGCACTTCCCGGACGCTGCGCTGTGGAAGCCGCTGTTGGCGCTACTGGCCTGGTCGGTGCTGGGCATCGCGCTGATCGCGGTGGGTCAGCTGCGCGACCAGCAGGAGGCTACCGAGGTCACTGGCGCGGATATCCAGGATCCCGCTGCCCTGGGGAATGGCGAGAGCACCGCGGGAGCCACGAACGGCGCGCTGACCGAGAGTGGCGCGCTGACCGAAACCGGCGCCGCCGTCCACGGCACCCCGCAGTCGGTTGCTGGCGAGGGCATCAACAATCCTGCTGAGGGCCCAACCAATACGGAGCGCGGCTAGCCCAGTGATTGGGGCGCACCCCGCGGCGGGCGCCCCACATAGCTAACCCCAGGCACCACATCCCCTCAGACAAGACAAAGGGAGCGGCCTAGCGAGATGCTAGGCCGCTCCCTTTCGCTATGCGCCGGGCGACGCTCGGTAGAACTCGGCGCAGCCGGGCAGAACCGGGGCGTTGCCGGACGGAATCGGGCGCTGCCGGGCAGAACCGGGCTCCGTCCGGTGGTGCTACTTCTCGAGCAGCAGCTCCGCGATCTGGATGGTGTTGAGCGCGGCACCCTTGCGCAGGTTATCGCCGGCCACGACGAACACCAGGCCGCGGTTGCCGTCGACCGCCTGGTCCTGGCGGATACGGCCGACGAGGGTGTCGTCGATACCGGTTGCCTGCAGCGGGGTCGGGACGTCCACGACCTTCACGCCCGGGGTGGACTCCAGGACCTCGCGGGCGTGCTCGGCGGTGAGCTCGTTGGCGAACTCGGCCTGCACGGTCATCATGTGGCCGGTGAACACCGGCACGCGCACGCAGGTGCCGGAGACCTTCAGCTCCGGGATACCCAGGATGCGGCGGGACTCGTTGCGCAGCTTCTGCTCCTCATCGGTCTCGCCGGAGCCGTCGTCCACGAGGTTGCCGGCCATCGGCAGGGAGTTGAAGGCGATCGGCGCCACGTAGGGGCCGAGGTCCTCTGCGCTGAAGACGGAGCCGTCCTCCACGAGCTGCTCCATCTTGTCCAGGTTCTCGCGCAGCTGGTTCATCAGGGTCTGCACGCCAGCCAGCCCGGAGCCGGAAACCGCCTGGTAGGAGGAGACGTGCAGGTGGGTCAGGCCGGCTTCCTTGTGCAGCGCGCCCAGTGCCGGCATGCAGGCCATGGTGGTGCAGTTCGGGTTCGCGATGATGCCCTTGCCGGCACCGGTCTTATCGCCGGGGTTGACCTCGGAGACGATGAGCGGAACCTCGGTGTCCTTGCGCCAAGCGGAGGAGTTATCCACCACGGTCGCACCAGCCTCCGCGAAGCGCGGGGCGTGCTCCCGGGAGGTCGCGCCACCGGCGGAGAACAGAGCGATATCGATGCCCTTGAGTTCCTCGGTCGGCGTGGCGGCGACGTCCTCAACAACAATCTTCTTGCCACCGAACTCCAGCTCCTTGCCTGCGGAGCGGGAGGAGGCGAAGAAGCGCACCTGATCGGCTGGGAAGTTGCGCTCCTGGAGCAGGTCGCGCATCACCTGGCCGACCTGGCCGGTGGCGCCGACGACAGCAAGCGTGGTCACGGGGAATCAGTCCTTAAAAGATTGTTTGAGAGAAATTCTTGTGGGCGTAGTGTTTAGCGGCCGGTTCCGGCGTAGACGGTGGCCTCTTCGTCGCCGCCCAGCTGGAAGCGGTCGTGCAGGGCGGTGACGGCCTTATCGACGTCGTGCTCGCGGATCAGCACGGAGATGCGGATTTCGGAGGTGGAGATCAGCTCGATGTTGACGTTCGCGTCACGCAGCGCCTCGGTGAAGTCGGCGGTCACACCCGGGTGGGACTTCATGCCGGCACCGACGAGGGAGACCTTGCCGACCTGGTCGTCGTACAGGACGTTCTGCCAGTCGCCGGACTCCTGCATGCCCTTGAGCAGCTTCACGGCGCGGGCGCCGTCCTCGCGAGGGCAGGTGAAGGTGATGTCGGTGCGGTTGTCGTCCAGCTTGGAGACGTTCTGCAGCACCATGTCGATGTTGATCTCGGCGTCCGCGACGGCGCGGAAGATGCGGGCTGCCTCGCCCGGCGCGTCTGGGATTCCGACGACGGTGATCTTCGCCTCGGAGCGGTCGTGGGCAACGCCCGTGAGTACTGCTTCTTCCACTGGAATATCCTCCATCGATCCGGAAACTAGGGTGCCATTGTCGTTGCTGTATGAGGAGCGCACGCGCAGGGGGACGTCGAAGGCCCGGGCGTACTCCACGGAGCGGAGCATGAGGACCTTGGCGCCGACGGCTGCCATCTCCAGCATCTCCTCGAAGCTGATGTTATCCAGCTTCTTTGCATCGCTGACGATGCGTGGGTCGGCGGTGTAGACGCCGTCGACGTCGGAGTAGATCTCGCAGACGTCTGCGTCCAGAGCCGCGGCGAGGGCGACGGCGGTGGCGTCCGAACCACCGCGGCCGAGGGTGGTGATGTCCTTCGTCTCGCGGTTCACGCCCTGGAAGCCTGCGACGATGCAGATCTTGCCCTCGTCGAGCGCCTCGCGGACGCGGCCTGGGGTGACCTCGACGATGCGTGCGTTGCCGTGGCGCTCGGTGGTGATCACGCCGGCCTGGGAGCCGGTGAAGCTCTGCGCGTCGGCGCCCAAGGATGCGATTGCCATGGCCACGAGGGCGTTGGAGACGCGCTCACCGGCGGTGAGGAGCATGTCCATCTCGCGGGCCGGCGGCACGGGGTTGACCTGCTCGGCGAGGTCCAGGAGTTCATCGGTGGTGTCACCCATGGCGGAGCAGACGACGACCACGTCGTTGCCTTGCTTTTTAGTGTCCACGATCCGTTCCGCCACGCTGCGGATGCGCTCTGCTGATTCCAGCGAGGAGCCGCCGTATTTTTGCACGATGAGTGCCATGTAGTTTTGGCCCGCCTTCCCGGATGCTCGGAGTTATTTGGGGTGGTTTTTCGTGTTGCCGTTGTGGGGCGTTTTACGTGTCACACAGATTACAGTAGGCGCAGGCGCGCCCCTATAGGAGGGCGTTCGCCGGGGGCAACCGGGCCTGGTTTAGGGTGGATTCCGATGATGCATAGCAACGCACTGGCGATTTTCTTCGGTCTCGCCTCCGCGCTCACGATCGCGTGGGGCACGGTGGTTCGGCACCGGGTCGCCGAGGATTCCGGTGGGACGGATACCTCTTCTGTGGTCGCGGCGATCACCCGTGTGCGGTGGTGGGCCGGGCTGGGCCTGTCCTTTTTGGGCTATGCCCTCCAGATCGTGGCGTTGGGCTTCGGCACCTTATTGGTGGTGCAGCCGATCCTGGTGCTCTCCCTGATGTTCACCCTGCCGCTCTCGGCGAAGCTTTCTGGGCGCCGGATTTCGAAATCGGAGACGGCGTGGGCGGCGCTGCTCACGGTCGCGGTGGCGGTGATCGTCGTCTTGGGCCGCCCGCAGGCCGGGGTGGCGCAGCCCTCCCTGCCGCGATGGCTGACGGCGCTGGGCATCGGCGTGGTGATCTTCACGGTGATGTACCTGATTTCCCGGGGGCTGCGGCATGCGAACCGGGCGCTGATTTTGGGCTCGATCACCGGCGGGATCATGGGCTATGTGGCGGTGCTTTCCAAGGCCGTGACGGATATTTTCTCCCGCTCCGGGGTGCTGGATCTGCTGATCAGTTGGGAGCTGTGGGGGCTGATTGGTCTCGCAGTGATCGGCACGGCGGTGCAGCAGGCCTCTTTCAACGCGGGTCCGTTGAAGAACTCCCTGCCGGCGATGACGGTGGTGGAGCCGATCTTCGCTTTCGCGCTGGGGTACACGATCCTGGGCGAGAAGTTCGACGTCTCCGGCTACGAGTGGATCTACATGGCCGCCGCGCTGATCATCATGATCGTGTCCACGGTGGTGCTCTCCCGAAAGACGATCACCGACTAGCCGGAACTCGCCACGCGGGCCGGGGTAGCTGGCATATCATCGTGAGTCGGGCTTGATTCAAAACCCCACCCACTGCCCTCGATTTTCCGGAGGAACCCCACCGTGAGCACTGCACCGTCCCAGAACAGCTCTTCTGACCAGGCCAAGCCGTGGCTGAAGTTCTATACGGAAGGGACCGCCCCGACCCTGGACTACGGGGATACCACCCTGGTCAGCATCTTCCGCGACGCGGTGCGTAAGTATGGCAAGCGGGATGCGATGTGGTTCCTGGGCACGCAGATCACCTACAGCGAGTTCGGTGAGCTGGTGGATAAGGCCGCGGCCGTCCTGAAGGAAAACGGCGTGAAGCGGGGCGACCGGGTGGCCGTCGTCCTCCCGAACTGCCCGGCGAACCTGGTGGCGTTCTACGCGATCGTCTCCCTGGGGGCCACGGCGGTGTATCACAACCCGCTGTACACGGCGCACGAGCTGGAGGGTCCGTTCGCAGATCACGGCGCGAAGGTCGCGGTGTTCTGGGATAACACGGCCGATATTGCGCAGCACCTGGTGGACACCACCCCGCTGGAGAAGGTGTTCACGGTGAACATCACGAAGTCGATGCCGCTGCTGCAGCGGGTCGCGCTCTCCCTGCCGGTGCCGGCGCTGCGCAAGGCGAAGGCGAAGCTGACGGGTGGTCCGACTCAGTTCGAGGACTGGGACGCCGCCTTGGACGCGATGGCTCCGGGGTTGGGTCGCCGCGCGATTCAGGACGCCCTGCCGACAGTGCGGCCGAAGTGCCCGGCGCTGATTCTGTACACCTCGGGCACGACCGGTTCGCCGAAGGGTGCGGTGCTGAGCCACCGGAATATCTGCGCGAACCTGATCCAGGGCAAGGCGTGGGTGCCGGGCCTGGGCGAGCAGGCTGATCCGGAGCGGATGCTGGCCGCGCTGCCGATGTTCCACGCTTATGGCATGACGATGAACGGTGCGCTGGCGCCGCTGATCGGCGGGGAGTTGCTGCTGCTCCCGGCCCCGGAACCGGCCCTTTTGCAGCAGGTGATTAAGAAGAAGAAGCCGACCTGGGTGCCGGGCGTGCCGGCCCTGTACCAGGCGATCGTGAAGCTGGCGGAGGAGAAGGACCTCGACCTGTCCACGATGCGGAACTCTTTCTCGGGCGCCTCGGCGCTGCCGGTGGCGACGGTGGAGAACTGGGAGAAGCTCACCAATGGCCGCCTAGTGGAGGGCTATGGGCTGACCGAGACCTCGCCGATCGTGCTGGGTAATCCGATGAGCGCGGACCGCCGCCCGGGCTACGTCGGTGTTCCGTTCCCGGATACGGAGGCCCGCGTGGTGGATCAGGACGACCCCACGAAGGTGCTGGACTACGGCGAGGAGGGCGAGCTGGTGGTGCGTGGCCCGCAGGTTTTCGGCGGCTACCTGCACCAGGAGCAGCTCAACGAGAAGATCTTTGCCGATGGTTGGTTCCGCACGGGCGATATGGCCGTGATGGAGGCCGATGGCTTCGTGAAGATCGTCTCCCGCCTGAAGGAGATGATCGTCACCGGCGGCTTCAATGTGTACCCCGCCGAGGTGGAGGAAGCGCTGCTGGAGCACCCGGAGGTCAAGGAGGCCGCCGTGGTGGGACTGGCGAAGGAGGACGGCTCCGAACGCGTGGTCGCTGCGGTGACGCTGGCGGAGGCAACGGAGGGCGAGGAGCACGAGCCGCGCCGCGTGGGCGAGAAGCTGCACGATTCGCTGCGCCAGCACTGCAAGAAGGTGCTGACGGGCTATAAGGTGCCGCGGGAGTTCTTCCACGTGGCAGCGCTGCCGGCCGACCAGATGGGCAAGGTGCGCCGCACGGAGATGCGCGCGATTCTGGAGGAGCTGGAGCGCCGCTAGGTCGGACGCGACCGGTCACGCGGCCTAGGCGGGACTCGGCGCTGGTGCGCCGCGTTCCTGCTGGCCCCTCCGCTTCCCGGGCCCCAGTTCACAGGGGTGCACCCGCGGCGAAGCGGTTTTCTTTTCAACTGCAAAGCACTGCTAGTCTTCTCGGTAACTTTTGTGCGCCCACACCCCCAAGGGTTCATGCCCAGGGGCCGTAGGCGCACAGCATTAGCTACTGCTTCACCAATTTTCACGATGGAGTGTGAATGAAGACTCGTTTCACGCTGGCCTCCGCCAGCTCCGCCACGGCACTCGCCCTGCTGCTCACCCCCGTGGCCATCGCCGAGGACGGCGTGCCCACGCCGGAGGGGGCCACCACCGGCGCGACCAACTCCGACGAGGACGGCGCTGCGGGTGGCAACACGACCCCGGCGCCCCAGGAAGGCGCTGAAGACGAAGGTGCTGAGCAGGACTCCGAGAAGGACGCCACCCCGGCGGCCCCGCAAGTGCGGGACGTGGAACTGACGATCTCCTGCAAGGCGACCCCCAGCAAGGTCGCTGGTGTCCAGCATGTCGGCCCTGAGAAGGCAGCCTTCCAACTCACCGCCCCAGGCGAGGTAAAGACCGGGGAGGTCTTCTCCCTCGACCTGGACCTCGACCCGGTGGCGATGGACCTTCCCCTGCCCGCTGGGACCTTTGACAGCGCATCGCGGTTGAAGCTCGACTTCGCCCTTCCTGCTGGGGTGAGCTTCGTGGGTGCGGATATCGACGAGTCCGGCGCCAATATCAAGGGGCTGTCGGCCTTCACTGTGAACGAGCAGGGTTACCCGGACCCGACGGGCCGGATCCTGCGTTTCGCCAGCGCTGATAACCAGACCATTGGCAATAGCCCGAATTCCTCGAAGAGCGCTGAGGGCGGGGTGACCTACAAGGCAGGCCAGAACAAGCTGGACCTGCGTTTCCCGAAGGTCAGCGCGAAGTTCCGCGCCACCTCCCCGGGCGAGAAGGCCTTCGGCGTGCGCACCGCCGGAAAGGCCGGCCAGTACGGCCAGGACGAGAACTTCCTCACCCTGCTCGGCAAGGTATCCGCACCTGTCCTCGGTACCGTGTGGGCTCCGGTCCAGTGTGCACCGCTGAGCGATAAGGCTGGCCCAGTGGACGCGTCGGCGGCATCCCTGCTGACCGTCAATGCCCTGCCGGGTGACGGGGAGGATGCGCTGAAGTACAGCTCCGTCGACGTCCAGATCACGGGCCCGAACACCGGCACTGTGAAGGAACGCGGCACCTACCGCGTCGAGCTGACCCCGAATGAGGGCGAGGCCAAGGACGTCAACGGCGTGCTGACCTTCACCGACAACGGCCGGGCCGTCATGAACGGCGAGAAGCTGCTCCAGGTCCCGGTGGTCCGCGGTGTGGCGGAGGCTGACCTGAGCTGGCTGCAGTCCGGCACGCACACCCTGGAGGCGCGTTTCCACCCGCAGCGCGACGACCTCAGCCTGGTGCTGGGCACCGGCAGCATCGACGTCGAGGTGGCAGCGGCCCCGGGCGAGACCGATGAGCAAGACAAGGGCAAGAAGCCGAATGGCTCGTCCTCGTCCTCCGAGGGCTCGAGCACGAAGGGCTTCTTCGGCGGCATCAAGGAGATCTTCGAGAAGATCTTCGGTTTCTTCGCGGAGTTCTTCCGCTCGATCTTCACGTTCTAACCGGAATCTTCAGCAGAAAGGCTTTCACCAATGATGAACAAGAACAATGCTGGGTTTTCGGTTCACCGGACCGTGGGCACTCGGGGTGCCCGCCAGCTGATGGGCAGCGCGAGCGCGATCGCACTGGCCCTGGGGCTGGTCGTGGCCGCTCCGGCGCAGGCCGAGGAGGCTGTGGAGCAGGAGGCGGGCGCCTCCTCGGTGACCACAGCGGTCAAGCAGGTCAACCTGGAGTGCGTGGAGGATGCCGGCACTATCGGCGGAGTTATCGGGAACGCATCCCAGCTGACTCTCACCCCCGACGTTGTGGACGTGAGCTATCCCGAGCGCGTGCAGCCAGGCGAGACCTTTACCGTCACCGTCCAGCCGGGTGAGATGGCTACCGGCGGCAAGGGCACAGCGCGCATGAAGTACGACATCGCGCTGCCACAAGGCGTGGCGGTTTCCAACCTGCGCATCGTGGAGCCGGGCACGAACCTCAACGCCACTCCCCCCGCCGTGGTGCAGCGGGTCAACGCTGCCGGGCTGCCGGACGAGAACGGTGAATTCGCCCGCATCTGGGATGGGGCAAACTCCGTGAATAACGGCGGCAACGAGAACGATAACTGGAGCAATGGCGTCTTCGGTTTCGGACGGGTTGCTCGTGCGGGGCTTGCGGTTGATGCCAATCAGCAGTTCCGCCTGCCGAAGATCGCCTTCGACGTCACGGCGCCAGACACCCCGGGTGCGGCCATCCGCACCGGCTTGCGCGCTGCTGGGGAGGGCACTGGCCCTGCTGGCAAGAACAATAAGAACAACGCTCTCTCCCTGGTTGCGAGCCAGAACGGCGCCCCGGGCACCGCTGTTGCCGTCTACTGCCACGCGGGCGATGCGGCGCGTGCCCTGACGAATACCGTGATCGCCCAGGCCACGCAGACCGAGCTCGCGCACACCCGCCCCGAGGTCGACCTGGAGGCGGATGCGGAGATCCTGCCGGGTGATGAGGTTCGCTTCACCGCGACGGTCACCTCCGCGGGCGAGAGCCTGCCCGAGGTGCCGGAGGGCGCTGCGGCGCCGAAGGTTGTGTTCTACTCCGGCGATGAGGTGATCGGCGAGGCCGAGGTCGATCCGGCTACTGGCAAGGCTGTGCTGGACTATGCGTTCGCGGCCCGCGGCAAGCACAAGGTTCGCGCGGAGTTCCAGGAGTTCGTGGCCAAGGAGTTCGACGGCACGGTGGCAGCGATCTGGGAGAAGTCCGAGTCTGCGCCGGTGACCGTCACGGTAAGTGCTTTCGGCTTCGATATTGATAACCCGGAACCGAAAAAGCCGGAGGAGGATCAGGGCAACGCTGGTTCCCTGGGCTCCCTCACCCCGGGTGCGGAGGGTTCTTCTGGGGAGCTGCAGTGGTGGCACAAGCTGCTGATCGTGCTGGGTTCCCTGGGCGTGGTGTTCGGTATCGGCGCGCAGCTGGTGCAGTTCCTGCCGGGCCTGCGTTAGAAGGCAGCTAGCAGGCCGCCTTCTCACCAAAGACGAGAAAGGGGCGGGCTCAGCGTTATGTACTGAGCCCACCCCTTCTTTATGTGCCTAATCCCTAGGCCGGGGTGGCGCGATGCACGCGCCACTCTCCTGCCTGGGTTTGGCCTTTAGGCGGTCTTGCGGCGGCCGAACAGGAGGCCCGCCCCCGCGAGCGCGGCACCGATGAGCCCCACCAGACCCACGCCGTAGCCGCCGGTCTTCGGCAGTTCACCCACCGTGACATTGGCAACCTTCATGAAGGTTCCTGTGCGTCCAGACGTTTCATCCTGGCCATACTCCAGGACGAACGAAGCGCCCTGTTTACCGGTCAGTTCAATCTTCTGCTTAACACCATCGAGTCCGATGCGGAAGGCGATGGGCTGCGGGAGCAGTGAGTAGCCGCCTGGCGCCTTGGTTTCGATCAAGACGTATTTGCCCTGATCCATCCGCACCGTGGACTCTTGCCCCGTTCGCCACACCGGCCCATCCCCGGTCGGTTTCGTGCCGGTGGAATCAGCGCGCCACACCTCAAAACTGGAGCCGCCCAGCGGTTCGCCGTTCTCGTCCACCTTCTCAACCCGGAAGTAGCCCTTCTCCGGATCCATTTGGTTCACAACAGAGCAGTTGACGATGCTATCGGCATCTACCTCCAGCTCGAAAGCGTCAGTGCTGTTCACGGGTGTTTTCACAATGACCTGCTTAGCCTCACCACCCTTGTTGGAGTGCGCGGTGCAGACAGCGTAAGCCTCAGTATCATCGGGCTGCTTGTTCCGCAGCAGACTGTGACCGTCCTGCTGCTTTTCAGAGATCCGAACCTTCGGCTTCTGGTCGGGGGCATCCGTCTCCAGGTTGAAGGTCAACCAGCCGCGCTTATCGGTCTTACCGTTCGTCTGGTCCACGCGCTCACCTTGAGGATCGAGCAGGTAGCTGCCCTCGGTCTGAGCAGTGAACTCCCAGCCTTCCAATTGTGGTTTATTTGGAGCCTTGCCGTCGGGCATTACAACACTTTTCTGAAGACTCACGGTACCGACGCAGGAAGCGAGGGCGAGCTGCGAGAGCACCTTGTCCAAATCGCCGAAGGATTCCGCCAGGACGGAGGTGCCCCGACCAGAGATAATGTCACCCATTTCCGTCGCTGTGCGTTCATCAACCGCCCAGGTCTTCCAGTCTTGGTCGCCGAGATCCTTCCGCCGGTTATCCGGAAGGGGCTGCTTGGCAGGTGCGGTGTTGGAGGCCAGCACATCGCCGAGCCCCTGTCCCCACAACGTATCCTCTCGCAGCCCGAACACATCCATCGTCTGGGAATTCAACTGGTCGCGTACGAAGGTTGCATTTGGATCGGCGGTTCCCCACACCATGATCGCGTGCGCCGGGGACTTGTTATACATCGCCCGATAGCGATCAAGATTGTTGTAGTCAGCGGTGGAGTCCTTAGCGATGGGCTCCTTAAAATCCTTCGGGATATTCACAAGTACCGGCTGGATGCGGGTTCCTTGATTCTTCACCTTGTCGGCGGCAACTCGTGCCCGGTTGACATCGGAGACATGGACAATACCGGCAGAGCCGTCATCGCCGCCACCGGGCTTATCCGAGTCGCTAAAAGTTGGGAAACCATCGGTCACGAAGTAAACAACATCGTATTTGTTGTTCTGGTTCTCGGAGTTGTACTCCTCAATTTCCTTGAGCGCTCCCTCCCAGTTCGTCGCGCCCTGCCCACGGCTTTGCAGCGTCGCAGGATCTTTCATATGGCGGCGATAGTTCTCAATGGCCTGAAGGACCCGCTTCTTCCCCTCGGGATCAGCAAGTGGCGTGCTCGCAACCTTGGCGTCGTTGAAACGCGTTCCCTGAGATGCGAAGTTATAGACACCGACCGACGTGGCTGTACCACTGAGCGCCTCAACAATTCGACGGGCCGCGGTCGCTTCAGCATCAACACCGTTCTTGGCGATCACTGAGTTTGAGGCGTCCAATACGATCGCGATGTTCTGGCCACACCTAGGCGCAGGCTTCGGGTTTGCTACTTCAGGCTTATCCCAATCGCTAGGCGCGTCGATT
The DNA here is from genome assembly GCF_000069945.1 of Corynebacterium urealyticum DSM 7109. Lineage (NCBI taxonomy): Bacteria > Bacillati > Actinomycetota > Actinomycetes > Mycobacteriales > Corynebacteriaceae > Corynebacterium > Corynebacterium urealyticum. The sequence goes on from NC_010545.1 coordinate 2,206,154, forward strand.
TGGGAATTCTGGTAGACCTCATTGCCGTCTTTTGGGTAAACGTCGCGACGGGCTGCGAGCGTAAAGTGGTCGGCTGGTTGGTTGCCTAAACTGTCGGGCTTGATCTCGCGGTCTGCATCAAAATTAACCAAAGCACAGACCGGGCGGTTATCGGGGTTAGGCACCGCCTTTGCGAACCTCACGTCGGCCGTATCGTTGAGCCCACTTGGGCTGAGCACCACATCAAAAGGTTCATTGATGCGTGTTAGCTGGCCTGTGGCAGGGTCTAGAAAACCAACAGCACGGACTTCACGGATCTGCCGCTTGGCATCGCTGCGCGGGAATATGCGGAAGCCGTTTACATCGCCCCGCGCAGTGAGCGGATTACAGACTGCCTGCGTCTGATTCGGATATTGGAAGTTGCTCGCCTTCTCGAAGTTGATCTTGAAGGTTCCAGGCCCGATGGGGGACTGGATACTGGAGTCGGTGACGGGGTTCGCCGGCCGGAAACCATAGGGCGACACAATCTCAATGGTGCTTCCTGCTTTTACCTTGAGATCGTCGCGCAGGGTAAAGCGCACACCGGCCCAGTTCTGGATGGGCGCTACGCCAGTGCTACCAGGCACGCCACTCGCTTTGTAGACAACAGCACCATCGGGTCCAGTGATGCGCAGCGTCGAGGCCTTGGCGCCGTCGACGTCATAACCGTTTTTATCAGCTACCCACGCCTCGATTGCACCGCTCAGCGTCCCATCTTCGCCCAGCTTTCGGCTGAAGGTGACCGTAGGCTCCTGCCCTTGGGTTGCACGCATGGTGAACTGGCCATGAGTATCCGTGCCCGTCCATTCACGGTCTGGTTTCGTAACCGGTGGCGGCGTGGTGCCACCGCTCAAAGTGCCCTTCGGGGTAACGGACACCGACCCCTGCTCTCGTGGGTAGTTGAACTGGAGGCGTAGATCGAGCTTGTCGCCCTTCTTAAGGGTTGTATCAAGCCCACTGACGGTCCTTGAGAACGGCAGCTTTTGGGATGACGAAAAAGTTTCGGACTTCAACTGCGTGCCGTTATGCGAAAGGGCATACGACAACAAGAAGTGGTTCCCTGTGACTTCGAAGTCGAAGCTATTCATCGTCGCATCGGCGTCGACCGTGAAGGTATAGCTGTTGACAGTGGTGGAGTTCTTAAAGTCCCGTTTCGTTGGGCTCACCGGAATCGCCGTGGTCTGCGCCTGCGCGGTCGGGGCCGGCAGGCTCGGCAGCGCGCCTGGGATAGCGACGCCGAAAACCAGCGCGAGCGCGGCGGTCAGCGCGGCCGCTACACCCATGAACTTTGTTTTCATTGTCGCTACCCTTCTTGCTTTCGCTTCTTCGTGATCAACAGCATCAACAGTCCGGCGCCCATCAGCGCCACCGCGGCGAGGACGAGCCCGATGATCTGCACACCAGTCATCGCCAGGTCTCCCTGTTCGCGTTCTTTCTCATCACCCGGCCCGGGGGTTTCCCCTGGTGGCGGGGTCTCGCCCGGTGGGGTGTCCCCTGGGGGTGGGGTGGTAGGTGGCGTCGTCGGTGGCGTCCCCGGTGGGGTCGACGGCGGCGTCTCCGGAGGTTCGGTCGGTGGGGTGGTCGGCGGAACCGTGCTGCTCGTCTTCGCCACGATCACGCCTTCCACCGGCCGGGGGTTATCGGCAACGGTGTGGAAAGGCACCGCCACGAGGAAAGGCTCGATTTCCCGGTACTCCCCCGCCGCGGCCCCAGCCGGCGCCTGGGAGGTGACCAGGTAGATGCCCTTCTCGAGGCCTTGGAATCGAACTTGGCCGGCCTCGTTGGTGACGGCCGTGATCGTGCGGTCGATCGGCCAGTCAGCAATCTTGTCCGCGCCGGTGTTGCGGACCTTCGCCATGTCTGCGGCGTTCTCCGGGTCGATGCCCTGCAGGCGTTCCAGCTTGATGGTCACGCCCGCGACCTTGCCCGTGGCAGGGCTGAGTGGGTCGCCATTGCCGGAAGAGAGCGTGATGCTCAGCGTGTCGGTCCCGTAGTCGCGGGACACCCCGGGCTGATCCCTGAGCCCGGCAACCTTGGCTGCCTCTGCGATACCGACGGCACCGTGTGCGCCGCCGAGCAGGCCAGCGCTGAGGGCGATGGCCGCCACGAGGCTGCGGCTGGTCCGCGCCGCGCGTGCTTGGCTAGTCATCTGCGCCAGCCCCTTCGTCATTCATCGTTTCTGTCGTTTCCTGGGATTCGTTATCCCGCTTTTGCTTTAGCAGCCACCGCAGCAGCAGGAGCAGAACAACAGCTGCTGCCGCGAGCAGCGCGTACATCCACCACTGCCACCCAGCACCGTGGTTCTTGTCGAAGATTTCGTGGTCCGATTCGTCCAGCGGGACCTGGTGGCCGCGCACCAGCAGGCGGTGCGTGTTGATCCCGTAGGGGGTGCAGGTGATCAGGGTGATGTAGTCCTTGCCCTGCTCCGGGCGGAGATCCTCGGTTTCCGTGGGAAGAACAACCTTGATCTGGTCGACCACGTACTTCAGTTTCTCGCCGGAAACCTGGACGTAGAAGGCATCGCCCTTCTCCGCCTTGTTGAGGTGGTCGAACATGGTGGAGTTCGCCAGGCCCGTGTGGCCGGTGATCACCGAGTGCGTGCCCTTGCCGCCGACTGGCAGGTCGGAGCCGAAGAGGTGGCCCAATCCCTTTTGCAAAGTGTCGTTATCTGTCCCGTGGAAGATCGGCAGGTCTGCCTTGATCTTGGGGAAGATGAGGCGCGCCATCGCGTCGTTCGCGTCGAGCTGGTCCAGGTATTCCTGGTAGTCCGGGTTGTTCTTATCGAAGCGGGCGAGCCAGGGGTCGAGGATGGGGCCGGTGGTTCGGTTCTCGTTGTATTCGTGGGCGCGCTCCCACTGGGTGTTCTTCACCTCTTGTGGGGTGTTCTTTTCGAGTTTCGCGTATTCCTGCGCGGCCTTCGTGGCGAGGTGGTTATTCCACAGGGTGGACGTCACCGGGTACAGCATCACGAGCACCCCGAGGATCACGAGCACCGCGGCCAGCACGGGGCTGGTCTTGGTGCTGTTGGCACGGCGTGGTTCCTTCTTCGGTTCCACGCTGGTGCTGGGGGTGTGATCCACGGGGTGCTCCTGGGGCTGGTTCTGCTTGGCTTGATGTGGGTGAAACCTGGCCCGGGCGATTGCCTTTTCGGGCCAGGTTTTACCTATTCAGCGGGCTATTAGTTCTTAGCGCCGCGGCGTGCGAACCATGCACCGGCTGCCACGATGGCGGCACCGATTGCGGCCAGGATGCCAACACCCATGCCACCGGTCATCGGCAGGTTCGGGGTGTCCTGCTTCTTGTTCTCGATCTCGAGCGAAGCGTTCTCGATGGTGCCACCAGCGACAACCTTTTCGCCTTCCTTCTTAGGGTTGGCGGTGATCTTGAAGGAGCTCCATGCAGCCTTGCCCTGAGGGGTTGCGTATCCCGCAGGCGCCTCGGTCTCCTTCAGGCAGTACGTCTTATCGATGATCTTGTTGTTGTCTTCGATGTTCGTGGCGTGCAGGCCTTCGATCTTGAGCTTGCCTTCAGCGTTGGTCACGAACTCCTGGTTGTCAAGAATGCGGACGTCATCGGCATCACCACAGGTGGCATTGTCAGAACGGTAGACCTCGAACTTCGCGCCCTCGAGCACCTTGCCCTCTTCGCCGGCGTCCTTCTTCACGACGTTGACCTCGCCGTAGTACGAGAACACCTCATTGGTCGGGATGGTGACATCCTCGATCTCGTTCTCATTGTTGGGGTTATTGAAGGTCACATCCGCAGAGTTCACGATCTCACCCTGCGCCTTAACGGTGGCCGGGATGGTGGTAACCACCTGCGAAGAAGGGTTAGCAGTCAGCTTCTCAAAGTTGCTGAAGGTGATGGTGATCTTGTCGCCGTCGTTAGCAATGGCGTAGTGGCTAGCCGGAATCGTCTCACCTGCGATCTCCAGCTTGATCCCGTCAACCTTGGGAGTGACCTTATTCTGGTCGTAGTCATCGGTGATGACGTACTTCTTGACCTCCTGTTGCCCGGTCAGCGCGGGGGTTGGGGTCTTAAGCGTGTAGGTGATGTCCTCGCCGATCTGCTTGTTCGCGTCCACGACCTCCTTAGACGCCTCGGCCTTGGTGTTCTTCGGGTATACGACCGGGTCGTAGTTCCACTCAGTCCCCGTCGAGTTCGTGAACGGCACCGAAATTACAAACGGAGCGCCCTTAATGACTCCCTGCGGCGCTTCAGTCTCGGTAACGACGTAGATACCGACAGGCAGGTTCTCGAACTTCACCTCGCCGTTCGGGTCGGTGGTTCCCTCCTGAGCCTGGAAGCCCTGGTCAATCCCCTTGGCCCGCGCCTGCGCTGCAGTCAGATTAGCCAGCTCAGCCCAATTATCTGCCGTCTCCAGGTCGATATTGACCTTCTCAATCTTGAACTTCACATCGGACAGTGGCTTACCCGGAGCATTCTGAGTACCACCGGTTCCCTCGATAGCCTTCTCACCGTTGAGATCACGCTTGTGGATCGTCAGAGAGCCCTTCTTGGAGAAGTCGATGTTTGCCTTCACCACGGCAGGCTGATCGTCCTGCGCAACGGCGATCGAGCCCGGTGCAGCGATGCCCAGGGAGAGGCCAGCGATGGCGGCGAAAGTGACCGAACGAACGGTCAGAGAGTTCTTCTTCACTGGAGTGAATTCCTTTACATCAGTAGTGACTGGAGCGCCCAGCGCCCCTCGACGTTCAGCGATTCACTCCGGTTAGCTGCTTTTAAGCTTCGCTGGCCCCCTCGGCCGCGTCACCTTAAAGATCGCTGGTGGTCACGCGCACCCGAAGCCGCATTGTTGACAGATCACTGCTGTTGTGATGTCACCAATTTCCCGGACTTCAGCCCCGCGATCCCCACCTAGTGAATCGCACATCATTAATCTACAACGAGTGACACATTTGATCCATCTCCGCACGTAAGAACGATTGAGACATGCGTTACTGCCCCCAAAACAAACCTGTCGGGCGCGCCCTCAAAACCGGCACCACGCTGGCCTATTGAACATCATTTCTTTATAAAACCACAGGTAATACCCACCGCCCATTTTAGGGCAAAAAGTGATTGGCGCCTCACAGTCAAAATTGAGTCTTTTGGAACCTCACAGCGAAGAATAGACTTCGATTCTCGACGCTCCACCGGAGCGAGCCCCGACACCTTTCAGCAGAAATTAAGGCCCATGACAGAGCAGCCCTCAGCGCCGGACACAACGGCAGCGACCCAGCCCCGCCGAGGCAAGAAACTGAACGCCAACGCGATCATCGCCGTTGTCCTCATCCTCGCCGGCCTGGGCGTGCTGCTATACCCGGTGCTCGCCACCCAGTGGAATAACTACCAGCAGTCCCGCGCCGCCGAGGCCTACTCCGAGCTCGAAAAAGGCGTGCCCCCAGAAGTCCTCAATAAGGCCTGGGAGGAGGCACAGCACTACAACGCCAACCTCGGGGACATCGACCCCGGCGATGCGTGGACCAGCTCCGATGACGAGAGCTCCCCGGCGTACCAGCGTTACCTGAAGTACCTCTCCGTCCTGAACGAGACCGAGGCCATGGGTCGCATTGTGCTGCCCTCCATCAAGTCCGACCTGCCGATCTTCCACGGCACTTCGGACCGCGTGCTGGCCCGCGGGGTGGGCCATCTCTACGGCACGGACCTGCCCGTCGGCGCACCCGGCGAGCCCGGCGAGGATGGCTCCATCCCGCCCGCTCCACCAGAGGGCCGACTCTCCGCACTTTCTGCCCACACCGGCCTGCAGAACGCCACCCTGTGGGACAACCTCGACCAGATCGAGAAGGGCGACCCGGTCTACATCGCCGCGGCGGGTGAGAAGCTGAAGTACGAGGTCCGGGATATCGAGGTCGTCACCCCGGATAAGACCAGCCTGTTGCGCCGCACGCCGAATAAGGACCTGGTCACGCTCATCACGTGCACCCCCTATGGCATCAATACCCACCGGCTGATCATCACCGCCGAGCGCGTGCCGATGGACCCGCAGGAAGAGTCCGTCTTCGACGGGCAGGGCACCACCTGGCAGTGGTGGATGTGGGCCATCCTCGCCGCCGCGGCAATCATTCTGTTGCTGCTGATCCGCTGGTGGTGGAAGAACTTCCGAAAGAAGACGGGCGAAGAGGAGGCCACCACGCCGGGCGCTGAGGGCACACAAGAGGCTACGAGCACCGGCACCGAAAGCTAGCGGGCGAAAAGCAACCGGCGATGGCTTAGGATCTACAGGTCATGAGCTCATCTTCCTCTCAGGCTTCTACTACCCGCCGCCTCACCACCACCGGCGCCGTCGCCCTGGCGGTGGCCACCGCCGCAACCCTGGCCACCGCGCCGGCCTCCGCCACCAGAGGCCACTTCCCACTAGGTGAACACCCCCGCCCGGGCAATGGAACTGACATGTGTTCCATTTCACGCTAAACTGAACCACATGATTTCCCCTCACCTGCGCAGCGGCGGCGCCATTCTCCTTATTAGCCGCGGCGGGGCCTAGTAGGTAGACACACCAAACCGACCGGCTCCCCGTCGCGGGGTTTTTGCATGCCGGTCGGTTTTTTCATTGCCACAGCACGACACCGACAACACTTAGGGAAGACACCATGAGCAACACCGACTCCTTCATCTCCGCACCAGCCCAGATCCAGACCCCCAACGGGGAAATCCCGGCAGACCAGCCAGCCTGGAACAAGCAGCGCAACTCCCAGATGCCCAACCGCCGCTACCTGCCCTTCTTCGAGGAAGTCGACCACATCACCCTGCCGGACCGCACCTGGCCGGATAAGGTCATCGACCGCGCCCCGCAGTGGTGTGCGGTCGACCTGCGCGACGGCAACCAGGCCCTGATCGACCCCATGAGCCCAGAGCGCAAGCGCCGCATGTTCGACATGCTGGTGGAGATGGGTTACAAGGAGATCGAGGTCGGCTTCCCGTCCGCATCCCAGACGGACTACGACTTCGTCCGCGAGATCATCGAAGAGAACAAGATCCCGGATGACGTCACCATCCAGGTCCTGGTCCAGGCGCGCGAGCACCTGATCCGCCGCACCTTCGAGGCCTGCGCCGGTGCGAAGAACGTCATCGTCCACTTCTACAACTCCACCTCCGAGCTGCAGCGCCGCGTCGTCTTCCGTAAGGACAAGGAAGGCATCAAGAAGCTGGCCACCGACGCAGCCCACCTGATCAAGGAAATCGCCCAGGACTACCCGGACACCAACTGGCGCTGGGAGTACTCCCCGGAGTCCTTCACCGGCACCGAGATCGAGTACGCCAAGGAAGTCTGCGACGCTGTCGTCGAGGTCATCGACCCGACCCCGGAGAACCCGATCATCATCAACCTGCCCTCCACGGTGGAGATGATCACCCCGAATGTCTACGCGGACTCCATCGAGTGGATGCACCGCAACCTGAACCGCCGCGACTCCATCATCCTCTCCCTGCACCCGCACAACGACCGCGGCGAGGGCGTGGCCGCCGCCGAGCTGGGCTACATGGCCGGCGCCGACCGCATCGAGGGCTGCCTGTTCGGCAACGGTGAGCGCACCGGCAACGTCTGCCTGGTCACCCTGGGCCTGAACATGCTGACCCAGGGCGTGGACCCGCAGATCGACTTCTCCGACATCGACCAGATCCGCCGCACCGTGGAGTACTGCAACCAGCTGCGCGTCCCGGAGCGCCACCCGTACGGCGGCGAGCTGGTGTTCACCGCGTTCTCCGGCTCCCACCAGGACGCCATCAACAAGGGCCTGGCAGCCATGGCGGAACGCGACGCCGCCGAGGACACCCCGGAGGACCCAGCCAGCGCGGACTCCGAGACCCTGACCGAGGCCGTCCGCAACGTCACCTGGGAGGTGCCGTACCTGCCGATCGACCCGAAGGACATCGGGCGCTCCTACGAGGCCGTGATCCGCGTGAACTCCCAGTCCGGTAAGGGCGGGGTCGCCTACATCATGAAGACCGACCACAACCTGGATCTGCCGCGCCCGATGCAGGTGGAGTTCTCCGGCATCGTCCAGGCAGTCACCGACGCCGAGGGCGGCGAGGTGAACCCGAAGGCCATGTGGGACATCTTCGCCACCGAGTACCTGGACCGCACCGCCCCGGTGGACGTGATCTCCACGACCGTCGACGGCGGCCAGAACGAGGGCGAGGAATCCGCCGTGACCTCCCAGATCGAGTTCAACGGTGAGGCGAAGACCCTCAAGGGCCGCGGTAACGGCCCGATCGCCGCGTACTGCGATGCGCTGGAGTCCCTGGGCGTGGACGTGGAGGTGCAGGAGTACAATCAGCACGCCCGCACCAGCGGTGACGACGCCGAAGCCGCCGCCTACGTTCTGGCCGAGGTCAACGGGCAGCGTGTCTGGGGTGTCGGTATTGCGGGCTCAATTACCTACGCCTCCCTGAAGGCGGTGACCTCCGCGGTCAACCGCGCGCTGAATAGCTAACAGGGAGGCTCCCGGGGGGGACGGGGCGGGGCACCGGCGCGAGAGATACAAGCGTTCTACAACCTCTGGGATCCAACCCCGCCCCCGCAAAGCATGGAAAATCACAAGACGCATCAACACACCCACACGTGCCAAGAGCGTCGGAACCGCCTAATTGTTCAACATGCCAGCACGATGGTTAAGCCGAAAACCATGACAACACGAGAAAAAATCTTGCACGCGACACAGCAGATTCTCGTTGAAGAAGGAGTATTGGCCGCCAACACTAATCGAATTGCGGCTCGGGCAGAGGTCAACATTGCCACGCTCTATAAGCATTTCCCAAATAAACAGTCGATCTTCGCAGTACTACTGAAAGAACTCGAAGACGAGCGCATCCGACATATTTCTGAGAATACTGCTTCGATCACAACCAAAGATGCGTGGGTATCTTGGGGTCACGAGATAGTCGGAGCAATGACTCGGTTCCGCCAAGAACGTCCGACGTTAAAGGCATTACGATCAGCTGTTCCCCTTTTCAAGGAGCTCCGCGAAATCGATGAGGAGTCCTCCCGGGATGCGGCAGTTGCCGCATCCCACCGGATAGAAGGAAAAACCGCTGACGCCAAAGCTGAGATAATTGAGTTCTTTGAGCTAGCGTCAAACTTGGTTTCCCACGCACTGGACGCGCACTGTACAGACGGAGATAGCTACTCACGCCGACTGAATGCACTTGAGGGTATGCTCGCGGGAAGTTATGACTATATAAAAAATCTGTCACAGAATCCGTAGCATCTATTCGATCTGTTTAGTATAATCCCCCAGCATTCCCTTCAGACTCTGTTCTTTAGACTGATTTTTGGGAGCTAGCCCGTACAGCACCACGCCCAATGCTAGAAATACGATCACCAGACCGTACTCGAACGGGCTCTGGAAGGCTAGAGGTGACGCAGGCGCTAACGTAAGCGCCACTAGAATGAGACCTCCGACGCCACCCAATGCCGGCAAGTATGAATACCTAACCCGATAGGGGCGTCGAGCCTTCGGATAATTTCGTCGTACGGTATAAAACGCCAACACGGTCAGCACCCAAATTGCTGCTACGAAGAAGCCCCCAACGTTAAGTATCCACTGGATTGCGTCGGGCCCAATAAGCCCCACTATTAATCCCATCGACGCGATGAGAAGAATCGCATTACGGGGCACCCCTGTTTTTCCGTCAACATGACCAAAGACCGTCGGCAGCAACCCAACGCGGGCCAACGAAAAAGCCAATCGCGAAGCCGAAGCGAATACAGAAATTACAGTTGTCACGATTCCGATCACTCCTGCAATGAATGCTAAAGTGGAGAGATTGGAGAAACCAGCGACGCTAAAGGCCTCCACGGTACCGTTCTCTAGTTGCGCAGTTTGCCGCCAAGGAATGATCCACCCGGTAGCATAGAAAATGATGGCATAAAATAGACCAGCGATCAGCACCGAAAGAACGATTAATCTTCCCAATTGATTAGGCCTCACATCGGCTTCTTCGGACAATACCGCCACTACCGAAAATCCAGTGAGGAATCCCAACGCAGGGATCACAAATGCGATAGCGGACGCACCACCCTCCACCGGAGATAAGTCACCGAAAGCCGGCCGGGTATTTTCATAACTGCCCGCCCCAAAAGCAACGACGACTATTAATAGTCCGATAGCAATCAGTATAATGAAGAGAACTAGCTGCAATTTAAAACTAAGTTCCGTGCCGAACCAGTTCACTAGAACAGTTCCCCCCACTAGCACTAGTCCGATTAAAAGGATAGGGAGATACATCACGCCCCCACCAATATCGTACAGCGGGATGACGTCGAGTCCATCTACAAATGTCGAGATCAAACGCCCTGTAGCCGTAATGTAAAAGCCAACAATTCCAGTGTAGGTGGCCAATAGCAGCCACCCGACTAAGAATGCTGGGAATCGTCCGAAGCTGATGTAAGAATATACAAACTCGCCACCTGCCCGTGGAAACATCGCGGCAAGCTCTCCGATACCAACAGCGACACATGCTGCCAAAAATGTCGCAAGCACCATTCCTATAACTACCCCGCCAAGAGTGAAGTTATCGAAAAGAGAACTCGCTAAATAGAGGTAGCTCGAGCCAATAACACCTGCAGCGCCAATTGCCACGAGCCCCCAAGGACCTATAGTCTTCTTTAGCTCAGACATTTAGACCTCCCTCAGTACGGCGTTTTTTCGATAACTCGTTTGCGAGACACTTCAGCGCTTTCCTATCGATTTTTCCATTTGGCAGCGTAGGAAGGCCTTCAATAATCTCAACAAACTTCGGCGCTTTGTACCGGGCCAGCTTGTTCTTGCACTGCCGAATCAAAGCACTTTCCGTTACGTGACTGGAAGTACTAAAATCTGTAGCAAGCACAACAAAAGCAAAGCCCACCTCGGAATACTTATCGTCTGGCACCGAGGTGACAACAGCTTGCGCGACTTCCGGGGCAGACTCCAACGCATCTTCAATTTCCAAAGGGTAAATGTTGTACCCGCCAGACTTGAACATCTCCGAGGTACGGCCAACTAGTTGAAGGTTTCCGCCAGACGTCACCCTCCCAATATCGCCTGTCTTGAGCCAGCCGTCATCGGTAAAGGCCTCGCGTGTCGCTTCAGGCAGGTTCAGATAGCCTGGCAAGAAGGTCCAATGCTTAACGTAGACCTCACCCGTCACGCCTTTCGCCTCGGTGAAGTCCAGCACGCGATCCGCCGATTCGGCTATTTTCATCCGGAACTCCGGGTCCGGCACCCCTACGCTGTTGGCAAGCTCGTCCACTGATGCCCCCTCCCTACTGGAAGTTAGGGACGCAACTGTTTCGGAAGATCCGTATACCGTCGTCATTCGGATGCCCCAGTCGCGCAATTTCATCACATAGGTTGTAGGAAGAGCTGCACCTCCCCAAGCAACCAAGCACAGGTTTTCTTGAGCTACCGCTTCAAAGCCGTCATAGTTCATCAGGCTAATTATTTGGGTTGGTATCTGAAACAATGCGTTTAGACGTTCCGTCTTAATGGCATTGACAGTTGCTGGAACATCGAAGTTTTCCATAAAAAACAGGTAGCCACCCGCGTATTGCACCGGGCCAACGATATCTCCCACGCAGCCAGTGTGATTCACCGGCAAATTACACAGCACTCTAGGAGTTGACACCCCCCACCGCTTTGACTGCACAATCGCAATTCGTGCCAATGCAGCTTGGTGCGCAAGTGCGCCTTTGGGCTTTCCTGTGGTTCCCGACGTATAAAACAACGCACCCGGCACACTGACCTTCAACTTCGATCTGCACGCCTGAAGTGTCTCAGCATCACGTTGCGTAAGGAAGACCTTCGAACTCCCTACTTCACGGCCATGAAAATCGTCGAAATTCTGCGGTTTAAAGCTGTCGTTTTTTCCTACAGCTGCCCTTAACTCGTCAACACTTTGGGCCTTAAGACTCGGGTTAAACAGCACCAAGTCCGGTTCGGCGTCAGCCAAAATGTGCGCCAGCTCTTGACGCTTATAGGCAGGGTTTAATCCCAGCCAAATTCCCCCAACCTGCAAAACGGCAAGGTAGGCAACCATGAACTCAACCGACGGATTTGTCATGAATGCCACGGTGTCCCCGTGCCCAACGCCAGCCCTCATCAGTTGGGCGGAAAGATGGTCCACCTCTGCGCCCAACTCTTCGTAGGTCAAAGTCCTCGTCGCATCGCCAGCAGCCGGTTGATTACGATACTTTTCTCTACTTTCAGTCAGAAGCTGGCTAAGGGACTTTTCCTTGATCAGTTTGTCGACATTCATGCTCGCCCCCGTTCTTCCGCCAATCGATCGACGTACATCATGACCCAGTCAGCAACCATCACCGGTTGCGTAGATCCGCGCCTGTACATCGTGACTGATTCAACGACACGCGCACGTGTATCGGTTTTCAAAACAGCGGACTTGATCTCGCGTACAACGCGCACCTCCTCATCCACCATGACGGGAGCTGTGAAACGCACGCTGTCCAGCCCATAGTTAAACCCGTACGCTCCTTCGACCTCAATGAACGGCTGATCGAAACTGAAGTAAGTCAACAAACTCAGCAGCAAAAAGCCATCCACCAACTCAGGCCCAAGCGCATTGTTTCTACTGATAGTCAGGTCAACGTACTTCTCATCCAAAAATGTTGAGTGGGAAAACTCGCTAAGGTGCCGCTGGTCGATCTTCAAGTAGCCCGACTCCAACCTGGCTCCCACCAAACCCTGAAGGTCAACATCTTTCATAGATAGCAATCTAAACTCCTTCGAAAAAGTAAGTACTTACTTGGACTGTGATCCAGATTACACTACTCGCTGCTTTTGTGCACAAAACTTCAGTTTTCTTTGCCCACTGAAATCCAGTCACGGGCGTCAGCGCCTGGTGGACTAACATGGTTCCCAATGAATAACCAGCAGTTTTCGGATTCGGGCGACCGTCCCGCACCCCGTCGCCGCGCCCGCCGCAGGGTCAGCCGCCGCGCCGGCTCCCCGTCCGCGGCAGCCGTCGCCTCCGCATCCGCCGTCGAGGCCGCCGAAGCGCTCCGCCCAAGCAGCCGACGCTCGAACACAGACGCCACCAGCTACCCCACGACCGGCCGCGACGGCTCCGAGCAGTCCGGCCCGGATCGCGCGGGCTCGGGCAACTCGGGTGGGGGCTCCGCGACGACTGGGAATGCCGTCGAACCCTCCGAGCACCCCAGCCCGGCCCACACCATCCCCACCCCGCCCAGCGTTGAGGACGCCCCCACCGTCGCGGTGGCCGTCACCACCAGCGGGATCCACCCGACCACGGCCCGGCTCATCGCCCTGGCCGCGGTCTACTACGACGCCGACGGCGCCGAGGCCGGCCACTTCGTCCAGGCCCTCAACCCCAGCGAGGACCCCGGCCCGTGGCACATGCACGGCTTCGACGCCGGCGAGCTCGCCCAGCAGATTGGCTTCGCCACCGCCGCCGCGGAGATCAAGGCAGCCCTCGACGGCCGCGAGGTTATCCTCCACGACGCCCCCCTCGCCTGGGGTTTCATTACCCACGAGTTCCGCCGGGCCCAGCGGGCCGCCAACCGCGGACGTGGGCGTGGCCGCTCCGGCAGGGGACGTGGGCGTGGCCGCAGCAAGGCCATCCCCACCCCGGAACCGGCGGTACTGATCGACACCCTGGCCACCACGCGTCGCCAGGAAATGCCCGCTGTGGACCCCCGCGCCAGGGCGGTCGCGCAGCTCTACCCGCATAACGCCCCGGCCGATGCTCTCCCGGAGCTCGGCGCGGCGGCCTCCGACCAGCGGGCCGCCATGCCCGCCGATGAGCTTCTGGTCGCCGATGCCCGCCTGCTCGGGGCGCTGCACGCAGCGCAGCAGGAACGGGCAGACCGTGACGGCGGCGACGTCGTCCGCCTCGACCCCGAGGACCTGACCGCGGACCAGTTCGGTTTGCAGCGCAGCGCCATCCGCGTGGACGCCATCAACGCCCCGCGCCCGCTCGAGAACCCCGGCACCCCGGATAACGACGGCGGCAGCTGGCAGCTCGTCGCGGGCATGGAATTCGTGGTCAGCCCGGACGTCGCCCGCGATCCGGACGAGCTCATCGAGCAGGGCGTGGCGGCCGGACTGGTGTACTCCGAGAAGCTGAACCGCACCTCCAGCCTGGTGGTCTGCAATCAAAACTTCGAGCTGCGCGGCAAGGCCATGCACGCCGATCGGAAGGACATCCCGCTGCTCAGCGACGAGGAGTTCCTCGATGCGCTCGAGGATGTCGCCGAGGGCACGCGGAACACCGACGCGGGCCGCGGTGGTGGCCAGCGGGGTGGTCAGCGTGGTGGCGGCCAGCGCAGTGGGGGCGGTGGCGGCCGTGGCGGTAGTGGCCGTGGTGGTGGCCAGCGCTCCGGTGGCCAGCGTGGCAGCGGCCGGTCCGGCTCCGGTGATTCGGGATCGGGCTCCGGTAACCGGCGCAAGCGCTCGCGCGGGGGACGTCGCCGTGGCGGCGGCTCGCAGGGCGGCGCTAAGAACGATGGCGCTCAGAACGGCTCCGGCAGCGGCAACCAGGCCGGAAAGAACAACGGCTCCACTACCCAGAAAACCGACAGCAAGAACCCGAAGAACACCGGAAAAAACAGTTCCGAGCAGCCGAAACGCAAACGCAAGCGCGGTGGACGTCGTCGTGGCCGCGGCGGACGCGGGTCGAACGGACAAGGCAGCAAGACTAACGTAGGCAAACGTGAAAACTAAGAATCCGAACGGCAACGGCGGCACCCGCCACATGAGCCTGCGCAGCCGCATCGCCTGCCATGCCGCAGACCTCGCGACGTGGGCGTCCCAGAAAACGGGCCGCGGTGCGGGCGGAATGATCGGCGGGCTCATCGCCAACGCCATCGACCCGAACCTCCTCGCGCAGCTTAGCCAGGGCCGCCCGACGGTACTGGTCACCGGCACGAACGGCAAGTCCACGACCACCCGGATGCTCGCGCACGCGCTTGCGTCCCGCTACAGCGTCGCCACCAACGAGGGCGGCGACAACATGGACGCCGGCGTCATCTCCGCGCTGCTCGCGGGAAGGGACAAGGACGTTGTCGCGCTCGAGGTCGACGAGCTCCACGTCCCGAATATCGCGGAGAAGCTGGACGCGGACGTGCTCGTCCTGCTCAACCTCACCCGCGACCAGCTGGACCGCGTGGGCGAGATCAACAAGATCGAACGCGCGCTGCGGGCCTGCGTGGAGGCGCGGCCGGACATGACGGTGATCGCGAACTGCGACGATGTCCAGGTCACCTCCGTGGCGTGGGACGCGCCGAACGTCGTGTGGGTCTCCGCTGGTGCTGGCTTCGTGGGGGATTCCACCAGCTGCCCGCGGACAGGTGGGCACATCGTGCGCACCGAGGACGACTGGTACGCCGTGAAGAAGCTCCCGGATGGGCGCGAGTTCCGCCGGCCCGATCCGACCTGGTGGGTCGATAAGGACGGCCTCAGCTATGGCGGGGACGGTGCTGGTGCGGGCAGTGGTGCTGGCAGCGCTGGCACTGGGAACACCGGCGTGGGGAGCGCTGGCGCGGGCAGTGGTGCTGGCAGCGCTGGCACGGGGAACACCGGCGTGGGGAGCGCTGGTGCGGGCAACACCGGCGCGGGCAGCCGCACCCTTCCCATGAACCTGCAGCTCCCCGGCCGCGCCAACCGTGGCAATGCGGCCCAGGCGATCGCGGCAGCCGTCGTCATGGACGTGCCGGTCACAGACGCACTGCGCGCCGCCGAGGAAGTCACGGACGTCGCCGGGCGCTACTCCCTCGTCGAATTCGAGGGCCGCACGCTGCGCCTCATGCTCGCGAAGAACCCTGCGGGCTGGCAGGAAGCGCTCTCGATGATTGACCGGGACGTGGACTCCGTCGTGATTGCCGTGAACGGGCAGGTCGCGGACGGTCAGGACCTCTCCTGGATTTGGGACGTCCGCTTCGAAGACTTCGAGGGCCAGCAGGTCCTCGCCGCGGGTGAGCGCGGCACCGACCTGGCCGTGCGGCTGGGCTACGCCGGGGTGCGGCACACGCTGATCAAGGACACCGTCGACGCCGTGCTCGCGTGCCCGCCCGGGCGCGTCGAGGTGCTCGCGAACTACACCGCCTTCCGCGACCTGAAGCGCGAACTGGAGCGGCGCGGCGCAACAACCGTTGAGGCTGACGGCACGGACGCCCCCAGCACCACCGGCGAGGCGACAACCACCGCGACCGAGGAGGACGCACGATAATGGCAGAGCTCAACATTGGCCTGGTGCTGCCCGACGTGCTCGGCACCTACGGCGACGACGGCAACGCGCTCGTGCTGCGGCAGCGCGCCCGCCTGCGCGGCATCACCGCGGAAATCCACACCATCCGCTACGGGGAAGCCGTCCCGGAGACGCTGGACGTCTACACCCTGGGCGGCGGCGAGGACGTCGCCCAGCTGCTGGCCGCCGAACACCTGCGCGCCGACGGTGGCCTGGTGCGCGCCGTTGGGGCGGGTCGGCCGGTGCTCGCGATTTGTGCGGGCCTGCAGGTGCTCGGCGAGTCTTTCCACGCTGGCGGGAAGCTTGCGGAGGGGCTTGGGCTGCTGGATGCGACGACGTCGCAGCTGGGCGAGCGCATGATCGGCGAGCTGCACTCGGAGCCTTACCGCCTGGGTGGTGGTGACGGCCGTGGTGCTGGTGCCGGTGCCGACGGCGTGGGTGCTGATGGTGCGGGTGCTGGCGGTGCAGGCGGCGTGGACGCGGGTTCCGGCGCTGGTGGCGCGGGCTCCAACGCCCAGCCGCTGGCCGCTGACCTGAGCGAACTCACCGAGCCGCTCACCGGCTTCGCCAACCACATGGGTGCAACCATTCTTGGTCCCGATGCCTACCCGCTGGGCATCCTGCGCCCCCGCGGCGGGATGGTCGGAAACACGGACGCGCACGGTGTTGAGGCTGCTGACGTCGTCGTAAAAAACGGCGAGAAACAGCAACGCTACGAGGGCGCGGTGCAGGGTTCCGTGATCGCGACGTATATGCACGGGCCGGCGCTGGCGCGGAATCCGCAGCTCGCGGACGTGCTGCTCGCGCGTGCGCTCGGGACGACCGTGGCTGAGCTGCCGGAGCTGGGTGCGGGCAGCATCGCGGAGTTCGAGGGCGTTCCGGCTGGTGATGCTGGGGCTGGCGGCGCTGGCGCTGGGAACGGTGCTGATGCTGGCAGCAGCGCGGGTGCTGGTGCGGGCCACGGCGCGGGCGCTGGTGATGGCGCTGGCGCTGGTACGGGCGCGGGTGCTGGGAGCCCCGACGGCCGTGAATTCGCAGCACAGCTCGCCGCTGAGGTGGAGCAGCTGCGCAAGGAGCGCCTGGGCTAGTCCCCCCAGCAGGGAGCACCTAAGCTCCGCGCGCCCCTAGCCGCGCGCGCCAACCTTCATGCGTTTTGCAGAGTTTAATGTCGCTTTTGGGCCATTTTCCAGCATCAAACTCTGCAAAACGCGTTAGGGGAACGCAAAAAGCGTTAGAGGGCGGGGAGCGGAGAGCTAAACGCGCAATGGGAGGGCAACACACAGTCGGGCCCGGCCCAAGCAACCCCTTCGAGCGCACCTCGCGCACCCTTTGCGTGTTTTGCAGAGTTTGATGCCGCTTTTGGACCAATTTCCGGCATCAAACTCTGCAAAACGCACGAGGAGGGGGGAGAGCAAAACACAACGGGTAAGCCACAACTGGGGGTTGGCCGCCGGGTCGACATCGGGCTGGACCGGGCCGGCAACCGAGCGGGCCCGGCCCAAGCAACCCCTTCGAGCGCACCTCGCGCACCCTTTGCGTGTTTTGCAGAGTTTGATGCCGCTTTTGGGCCATTTTCCAGCATCAAACTCTGCAAAACGCACGAGGAAGGGGGGAGCACAACGCAACGGGCCCCGCGTCTAGCTCGCCCGGCCCAAGCAACCCCTAGCGGACCGTGAAGGTCACCTTCTGGGTGTTGGTCTCCCCGAAGTTATCCACGGCCTTGACCTCGGCCTCGTAGGTACCCGGAGCCAGGTCCTTTGGCAGCGCCGCGCGCCACAGGTGCGGGCTCGCCTTCGCAACATTTCCGCTGGTGGACAGGTTGTGCGTCGCGGAGATCGGGTCAGTGAACTCCCACCCCTCGTTCAGCGCCTCGCCCTGGTGCGGCTGGGTGTGCTCCACATCGAGGGTGCGGGCCTCGCCGTCCTCACCGGTGATCGTCATCTCCACGGTGGAGGCACTCGAACCACCGAAAACGCTGCTGGTCAGGTAGGACTTCCCGTCGC
The DNA here is from genome assembly GCF_000069945.1 of Corynebacterium urealyticum DSM 7109. Taxonomy (NCBI): domain Bacteria; kingdom Bacillati; phylum Actinomycetota; class Actinomycetes; order Mycobacteriales; family Corynebacteriaceae; genus Corynebacterium; species Corynebacterium urealyticum. The sequence goes on from NC_010545.1 coordinate 2,224,399, forward strand.
GCAGATCGTCTTTGCTCACCGCCAGCGGGTCGATCTTCTCTGGCTCCGGACCGACCTTCTTGGCGTCCTGCCACTCCTGAGCCTTGGCAGCCCAGTCGCGCCACGCAGGGCTGTTCACGCCGATCAGCTGCTGATGATCGCGGTCCTCGTTGCGCACGGTGTAGAAGCCACCGCGGGTCACCGCATCACCAGAACCGGAGAAGGTCAGGGTGTACACGCCCGGCTCCGCTGCGTCCTGGGTGTACGCGTGCGGGACACCGTTATCGGTCAGCCCGCCGGAGTACCAATCACCGGACACGGCACCCGCCACGACCTGCTCGATCGGCAGGGACTCGATGCCCTCGGCAGCCCACTCCTCACGCTTGTCGCCGGCCCGCAGGTGCTCCATCGTGTGGGTGTGGCCGCCGACGGTGACCGCGTTGGTGTAACCGTCCAGGACCTCGTACAGGGCCTTCGCGTCGTCGGTGATGACTTCCTTGTAGTTCACGATCGGCGCGTGGCCATAGACGACGACGTGCTTGTCCTTCGGGACGTCCGCGAGGTCGTTCTTCAGCCATTCGAGCTGCTGCTCGCCGACCTTCTCGTAGTAGCCGCCGTTGCCGCCGCCCGGCTTCTGGCCCTTGTATTCGATGTTGTCGAGGGCGATGAAGTGCGTGTTGCCGACCTCGTAGGAGTAGTAGGGGGCACCGAACTGGGCACGGTAGGTGTCGGTGGCGTCCTTGTCGGAGTCGACGTCGTAGTCCTGGTCGTGGTTGCCGGGAAGGGCGCGGACCGGACCGTTGACGTCCTTGTACAGGCTGCGCAGGTCGGGGTTGAGGCTGAGGTCGTCGCCGACGTTGTCGCCGAGCAGCATGATGCCGCAGCCGTCGTAGTCATTGCGCTGGGTCAGGTCAGCGGGCGCACCCTTGCGGGCGTACTCGACCTCTTCCTTGTCGTAGGTCTGGGTGTCCGCGGCGACGACGCAGTTCTGGTCGTCCTTGGCCGTGGCCTGGGACTTTGCCATCGGGAAGTTCACGTACTCCGGGACGGCGCCGGTGGGCTTGAGGCCGCCGAACTTCAGGTCCTGCGGGGAGCCGGCTGGCTTGTGGACGTAGCTGAACTGGGCGAAGTTATCCGCGTCGACGGGGACCTGCCAGCCGGCGGGCTGGGTGACGGAAACGTTCATGTCCTCGTATACCGGCAGGGTGTAGCGGCCCTTGGCGTCGGTGGTGGTCACGGCGCGGCCGTTGGTGACCTTGACGCCCTCGATGCCCTTTTCGTTGTCGTCGTAGGTGGAGTTCTTGTTCGCATCGTCGAAGACGTGACCGGTGATGGCGGACTGGTCCTCGGCGTCGTTCTCTGCGGCTTCGACGGAACCCTCGTAGAGGCCGGTCTCGCCCGGGGTGCTGGAACCCAGGTCGCTGGAGCCCGGGATGCTGGAGCCGAAGTCGCTGGAGCCTGGGGTGCTGGAGCCGAAGTCGATGGAGCCTGGGAGACTCGATCCGAGGTCGCTGGAGCCGGCCAGGCCCGGGGCTGCATTGGCGGTACCAACAGTGGTGGTCAGGGTCGTTACTGCAGCCATTGCGAGCAGCGTCGCCCGGATGGGCTTCTTTTCTTGCATTGTCAGAGAACTCCTCTTGGACTAATCATTTGAAAGGCCACGGTGAAAATTACTGGTGGCGGATTTCCTGGGAGTTTCCTCGAGGTGAAGCCGCTTTTTATTTTTAATTAATAACTTTTTGGCGGGTGGCCGGGCCCCTGCTCCCGGCAGCGGGCTACCCGCCCCTCCCGTAGTGCGTTTTGCAGAGTTTGATGCCGCTTTTGAGCCGATTTCCAGCATCAAACTCTGCAAAACGCACTACGGGAGAGCAAAACGCGGAACGGGAGAGCTAAACGCGTTAGAGGGGTGGAGCGGAGAGCAAAACACATCAAACTCGCGAGGGCGTGTGAGCACCCGCGCACCCCTTCGTGCACCAACCCCTTGGCGCGCACCTACCCCCACCTGCTCGCGCGCCCTCGGTATATTCGATGCACATGGTCGCCCATATCCACGATTGCATCATTGTCGGCGCCGGCCAGGCCGGGCTCTCCACCGCGTTCTACCTGCAAAGACGCGGGATCACCCCCGTGATCCTGGACAACCAGCCCGGCCCCGGCGCAGCGTGGCGGCACGTGTGGCCCTCCATGACACTGTTCTCCACCCCGGGTTTCTCCAACATGTCGGGCATGCCCATGCCGAGCTACCACGGGCCCGGGGACTTCCCCGACGCCCAGCACGTCATCGACTATTTCACCGCATACGAGCAACGTTATGACTTCGACATTCGGCGCCCTGTTGACGTCCTAAAAGTGAACGCTGACACCGCGGACGGCTTCGTCCTCGAGACCAGCGAGGGCGAGTTCCGGGCGCGCACCGTCGTCGCGGCGACGGGGACGTGGGCGGCGCCGTTCGTCCCCTTCCTGCCCGGCACCTTCCGCGGGCGGCAAACGCATTCCGCGACCTACGCGGGGCCGGAAGAGTTCCGTGGCAAGAAGGTCGCGGTGGTCGGCGCGGCGAACTCGGGGGCGCAGATCGCGGCGGAGCTTACGGACGTCGCGGAGGTCACCTGGTTCACCCGCCACGAGCCGCGGTGGATGCCCGACGACGTCGACGGGCGCGTCCTGTTCCAGCGCAATCGTGCCCGCGCGCAGGCTGTTCTCGCTGGTGAGGACGATCCCGGTGGCGATCGCAATCTCGGGGAGATCGTGATGCTGCCGAAGGTGCTGGAGGCCCGGGACTCGGGTGCGCTGCGGGCGACACCGATGTTCGATTCGCTGGATGAGCTGACGGAGGCGGGCTTCGATGAGCTCGTGTGGTGCACGGGTTTCCGCCCGGCGGTGCGGCCGTTCCGCGAGCTGGTGCGGACGACGGATGCGGGGCGGTTGCGCTCCGCTGTATCCGGGTTTTACCTGGTGGGTCTCGGGGAGACGACGGGCCCCGGTTCCGGCACGATCATGGGTGTGCAGCCTTTCGCGCGCGAGGTGGCCGGGAAGGTTGCCGACGAGCTGAGTTAGGGAGCCTCCTTGTTCGCGTGCCCTAATCGCGCCACTCCCTTTTCACGGGCGCTGAGCCCCCCTTCCCGCGAGCCCATACTGCGCCCCCCCCCTTTTCGTGTGCTCACACTGCGCCCCGCCCCTATTCGTGTGCTCACACTGCGCCCCGCCCCTATTCGTGTGCTCACACTGCGCCCCGCCCCTATTCGTGAATTTTGCAGAGTTTGATGCCGGATATGGGCCCAAAAGGGGCATCAAACTCTGCAAAACGTAATGGGGGGGGGTGGGTTGGGGCCGGACGGGGCGGAATGGGGCGGGCTAGGGGCCGGGCGGGGACTAGGGCCGGGTGCGCTGGGGCGCGAGTGGGCTAGAGCTTCAGCTGGGTACGGCCCGCGAACGCGCGGGAGAGCGTGAGCTCGTCCACGAACTCCAGGTCCCCACCCATGGGGATCCCGCTGGCCAGGCGCGAGACCGTCAGCCCCGGGAACTCCTTCAGCAAACGCCCCAGGTAGGAGGCAGTGGCCTCGCCCTCAGTGTTCGGGTCGGTGGCGATGATGACCTCGGTGATCTCCGGGGCCTCGCGGTACTCAACCTCGTCGGCACCGCGTTCATTGCCCGTGGCCTCGCTGCCAGCACCCGCACCCAAGCCGTCGCTGCCTACTCCAGCGCCACCAGCACCAGCACCGCTGCCACCACCTGTGCCCGCGCCAGCGCCGCCGTCCATCAGCGACCCCTGCACCGGCCCACCGGCCGACGCGTGCGGCGCGCTCACCGCCACATCCGGCAGCACCCCACCGATCCGCTGCACGAGCGCGGTCACGTTCAGCTCCCCCGGCCCCACGCCATTCAGCGGGTCCAGCGCCCCACCGAGCACGTGGTACCTGCCCCGGTACTCACCGGTGCGCTCGATGACCTGAATGTCCTTCGGCTCCTCGACCACGCACACCAGGCTGGCGTCCCTGGAAGAATCCGCGCAGATGCGGCAGACGTCCTCCTGGGAGATGTTGTGGCAGATACGGCAAAACGCCACGCCGGAGTGCAAATTCCCCAGCGTGGCTTGGAAACGTTCGATGTCCTCGCCGGTCGCGTTTTCCAGCAGGTGGAGGGCGATGCGCTGCGCGCTTTTCGGCCCGATGCCTGGGAGGCTGGCGAACTCGTCGATGACGTCCTGAAGCGGACCTTCAAACAAAGTGAACTTTCCCCGTTTCGTCAGTGGCGCTTAGCCGTAATACGTGCCCCGCGCGCCCCGCCCCCGTGGGCTGCGCGGGCTCGAAGTGTTTAGAAAGGCAGTCCGCCGCCACCAAGGTCAGCCAGCGGGCCCATCTTCTCCTGGGCGAGGTCCTGCAGCTTCTGGTTGGCGTCCTGGAATGCGCCGATGATCAGGTCCTGCAGGGTTTCGACGTCCTCCGGGTCCACGACCTCCTGGTCGATCTTCAGGTCCTGGACCTCGCCACCGCCGGAGAGCACGAGGGTGACCTTGCCGTTGCCGGCCTCACCGACGATGGAGGATGCGACGATTTCCGCCTGTGCTTCCTGCAGCTGCTTCTGCATGCGCTGGGCCTGGGCCATGATGTCGTTCATGTTTGGCTGGGACATTGTGATTGTTCCTTCGCTTCTCGGTTTCTAGGGTTTTTGTTCTTCTTCGGCTGCCACTTTACCCATTCGGCCGGGGCTTGTCGGTGGCAGTTCACTGTGTATTTTCCTGTGTGTTTTCCTAGCGCGTGCGCTCGCCGCCGAGGATGTTCTCGATGAGCTCCCCCGCGATCTCCAGGGCGGGTCGCGTTTCGCGCTTCCCGGCCTCCCCGGTGGCGAGGTCGTCCATGATTTCGTCTTGCTGCCTGCGTAGGGCTTCCTCGGGGTCGGTGGGTTGGGTCCTTTGATTTGGGACGTCAACCCCTTGGCCTCCGAAAGCCCCACCGTTATTGGCCTGCCCGGCGGGGTGTGGGCCGCCCGGCTGGCCGCCCTGCGGGGCGCCGCCGGCCGGCCTGGGGCCTGCGTTGCCTGCACCTGGTGCGGGGCCGTTGGGGTAGCCGCCGGGGCCGGAGTCCCAGGGGTCCTCCGGCGGTTCGTCCGGGAGGGGGACACCATTGAATCCGTTGGCGAGCTTGTATTCCCTGCTGGCGGCGTATTTTGCGGCTCGGGCCCGCCATCCGCTTTGGGGCTTGGGCTCTTCGGTGTGGCTTGGCCTCGTGGGCGCCGGGGTTGGGGACGTTGCCTGGGCGGCGCTGGCTTCGGCCATGCGGCGGGCGCGCTCGAGGGCGCTGGCCCCCGCGCTGGGTTGGGCAGGCTGGGCGGGCTGGGTGGCCTGCGTCGGGGCAGCCTGGCCGAAGCCAGCCGCCTCACCCGGCGCGTCCTGGCCAGCGCTAGTCCCCTCGCCCAGCGCCTGGCCGGAGCCAGCCGCCTCGCTCGGTGCGTGCCCGCCGGCAGCGTTCGCACTGCTTGGCTCCGCTGTGACAGCGGGGGCCTGGTTCGCCGCAGCGTGGTCGGGCCCCACCTGGCCGGGCTCTGCCTGGCTTACCGCAGGCTGGCTTACCGTCGAGTGGCTAGCCTCCGCGCCAGTGGCGTTATTCCCGCTGGTCGTGCTGGTTGGGGTTGCCGACTCCGCCGGGGCCTCCTCAGCTGAGCCGGCCTGGGCTTTTCCCGGGTTATTCCCGCCAACGGTGGCGAGCACTGTGTGCGCGGCGCCGAGAACCTCCTCGGCCGCCTTGCTATAGATCGGGGCATTGCGGTCGCTGTTGACGAACTTCGCCAGCGCTCCCGTGGCATGCTCCACCACGATCTGACCTGCGGTCGGCTGCTCCGCGGCCAGGGTGGCGTCGCGGCCGGCGATCCAGGCGCTCAGGTCGTGCTCGCGCACCTTCTCCAGGATCTTCTGCCATGCCTGCTCGTCGACCTGAGCGGCGTCACCAGCGGGGGCGGTCGCCGCAGCCGAGGTGTCCGCAGGGGCGTCGGTGGATTGTGCCGCCTCTACGGGTGCCTCGGCAGGCTGCCCGGTCGGCTGCACGGAACGCTGCTCAGTGTTCTCGGCCTGGGCATTCCCCGACTGGGGCTGCTGGTCAGAGGGCTCTACACCGCTGACCTCTGTGCTGGCCTGCGACTGCGACAGCGACTGTGCCGCGGCGCCAGCGCGCTGGGACTGATCCGCAGCTGCCTGCTGCGGTGCCTGAGCTGCAGACGGCTGCGGTGCCTGGCCCGCGCCTGCCTGCTGCGATACCTGGCCCGCGTTCGCGTGGGCGGCGGCACGGCGACGGTCCATGATCTCCCGAGCCTCGCGGGCCTGGGCGATCGCCGGGTCCTCGTCCTGTGCACCGGCAGCGTTGCTCTCCTGCCGGGCAGACTGCGCTGCGGCGTTCACATCTTGAGCCGCTGGCTCTGCACCCTGCTGCTCCTGCGCGTTATCCGCGGGCTGCTGGGCGCGTGCTACTTCTGCGGTCTCCTGCACAGCTGGCTTCTCCGGCTGAGATGTTGCCTCCTGAGTGGCCGGAGCAGCTCCCTGCGCGGCGCTCTGCCCATCAGCCTGCTCACCACTCTGGTCCGCCGCCTGCTGGCCAGGCTGACCGGACTGTGCGGGCGCACCAGCTTGCGCGGACTGACCCGGCTGCGCGTCAGCATTCCCCGGCTGCTCTGGCTGCTGCGGTGCCGCTCCCTGCGGCTGTGCGCCCTTCGGCTCTGCGCCCTGCGACACCGCGTTTTGCGGCTCCGCAGCACCCGACTCCGCCGATGCAGCCTCCGCCGACGCCTTGCGACGCCGCGGTCGCTCATAACGCTTACCGCTCGACAAGCCGGACGCGTCCCCCGTCGGGGACGCCCCAGCACCCACGGCCGGGCTCGCCAGCCCACCGCTGGCGCCCATCGGCCCGGCAGCGCGCACCCCCGTGCCCTGCTCCAACGCCTCAACACGCTGCGCGAGCGCCTCCACCGTCATACCCGCGGCCGGAAGCGCCATCCGCGCGCACAAAATCTCCAACAGCAACCGCGGCGACGTCGCCCCACGCATCTGCGAGAGACCATCGTTGACCACCGCAGCACAGCGCGTCAGCGTCGCCGGCCCCAACGCCTCGGCCTGCTGCCGCAACGCGTCCTGCTCCTGGGCCGGAACATCCACCAGCCCGCGCTCGAAAGCATCCGGGACCGCCTGAACAACCAGCAGGTCACGGAAGCGATCCAACAGGTCCATCGCGAAGCGGCGCGGATCGTAACCGGCGTTGATGACGTCGTCGACAACCGCGAACAAGCCCGCCTGATCCTGGGCAGCCAGCGCCTCCGCGGAACGGTCCAGCAGCGAGGAGTCCGTCACTCCCAGCAGCGCCACCGCGCGCTGATAAGTCACGCCCTCCGGACCCGCACCGGCAAGCAGCTGATCCATAATCGACAGCGAATCACGCGGCGAACCCCCGCCCGCGCGCACGACCAGCGGATACACGGCGTCCTCAACCACCGCGCCCTCGTCGGCGACGATGCGCCCCAGCAGGCCGCGCATATCCGGCGGGGTGAGCAGCCGGAAAGGGTAGTTGTGCGTCCGCGACCGGATCGTCGCCAGCAGCTTCTCCGGCTCGGTGGTCGCGAAAATGAAGATGAGGTGCTCCGGCGGCTCCTCCACGATCTTCAGGAGGGTATTGAAGCCCTCCGTGGTGATCATGTGCGCCTCATCGATGATGAACACGCGGTAGCGGGAATCCGCGGGCGCGTAGAACGCCCGGTCGCGCAGCTCCCGCATGTCGTCCACACCGCGGTGGGAGGCGGCGTCCAGCTCGGTGACGTCCAAGCTTCCCGGGCCACCAGGGGCGAGCGCGATACAGGAATCGCACTTCCCGCACGGCGTGGACGTCGGCCCCTCCACGCAGTTCAGCGAGCGCGCGAGGATGCGTGCCGAGGAGGTCTTACCGCAACCGCGCGGGCCCGAGAACAAGTACGCATGGTTGATGCGCCCGCTATCCAGCGCGACGGACAGCGGTTCGGTTACATGCTCCTGCCCTACGACCTCGGCAAACGAGGCCGGGCGGTACTTCCGGTATAAAGCCACGCCCCTAGGTTACCCGGCGCACCAGACACGCCAATTCGTGTTCCATAGGGCGCCCCTAGCGCAGGTCGTTGCCGTCACCATCCGAATCGTAGGGGCCGGACTTCGTCAGGATGAGGATGAACTCCACAAAGGCCCAAATCTGCACGGCGAAGATAAAAGGGATTCCGATGAGGACGATAGCGGTGGCCCATCCAAAGATCGTGAGGCCGAGCTGCCACTTCGCCCGGGTCGTGTAGTTCAAATAAAAGTTGTGTACGCCCAGGGACCCCAGGAAGAAAGCCAGGAGCGCCGCCACAGCCCAGGACTTCGGCTCAGCGTTCTCTGCGTGAAAGCCCTGCTGCACCCCATGCGAGTAACCGGGGTACGCCGGATAGTTCCCAGCCCCATACTGCGGCGGCATGCCCTGCATCTGGCCCCCATAGAACGAGGAACTATGGGCCGGGCCCCCGGAAGCATGACCTCCATGGGCAGGCCCGTACGACTGGCCACCATATGGCGAGCCCCCCTGCGTATGAGGTCCATAGCTCCCCATCCCGGTGGGGTAGCCGGGCACATTTGGGTTCCCCTGATGCCCAGCAGCGCCCGCACCGAATTGATCCTGATATTCATCAGCCAAGGGGTTGTAGGGGTTCTGGAAGTCCCCGAGTCCGCCCATCGGATCGCCAATGAAGGGATCCTCCCCGTGGGGATTATTTGCCCTTTCACCGGAGTAAGGGTTCTGTGCCGCCATCGGTTCCCTCCGTTTTCTGCCTCGCGGCCCGTCGAAACGGGCCGCCTCGTTTAGCGCATCAGATCGTTGATATTGACCTGCTGCTCGACCAAGTAGTTCTGGAGTTCATCCACGCCGTTGCGCCCCTCGTCGGCAGCGCGATCGAGGATATCCAGCTCGGCGTCGGTAATCATCACCAGCTGGGCCGGTACTGTCAGCCGACCCGGGTGCGTGTAGTCGAAGCCCTTGTCGCTCACCGGACCATCCGCACCGATCTGGTCGGCCTTCTTCTCCTCATTCCCGCCGTCGCCAGCGATCTCATGAACCTGCGGAACACCCTTCTCCCAGAGGAAAGGCACGATCAGCAGCCCGTGACGAGCGGAAAGCCCCTCGCGCACGTGGTCACCCAGGCCACGCATCACCGTGCCGGGCTGCGGGGTCCACACGCCGGGGTCCTGGGAGACCATCGTGGCGGCGGCTGCCACCAGGTTCGGCGCAAGATCATCGTGACCCGCGGCCACCGTGACCAACTCGACGCGCACTTCGGTACCCGGCTCTGCCTCCAGACCGACCTCGATGCGACCAGCGTCCAGGCTCATCGCAACGGTCTCCGGCGCGGCCGTGCCGTCCCCGCCAAGAGCGACGGATGCGGCGGCGAACTCCGGGAAGGACTCACCAACCCGGTAGGTGTCCACTTCGAGGGGCTCGGGCAGCAACTGCTCGACCCAGGCGAAAGTTTCCTCTTGGTTCATGTGTCCTCCTTCAGCTCCGACGCGGCCAGGTGTTAGGCCCCGGCCTCCACTGCCTCGATCGCCGCGAGCAGCACGCAGGTCGCAAAACCGTCCATCGCCAGGCGCACCTGCTCCGGCTCCGGCATCGACGGTGCCAGGCGCAGGTTCTGGTCCTTCGGGTCCTGCTTCAGCGGGAACGTCGACCCCGCCCCGGTCAGCGCAACACCGGCCTCCTTGGCCAGCTCAACCACGCGGCCGGCGGTCCCCTCGACTACGTTGACGCTGATGAAGTAGCCACCAGCCGGGTCGGTCCACTCCGCAACCCCCAGGCCGCCGAGGCGCTCCTCCAGGATCTCCACGACCGCACGGAACTTCGGGGCCAGGGAGCCCGCGTGCTTCCGCATCAGCGCGCGCACTCCCTCGGCATCACCGAAGAACTGCGCGTGAGCCAGCTGGTTGACCTTGTTCGGACCAATGCCGCGAACGATCGCGTGGCGCTTCCACCAGTCCAGGTTCTCCTCAGAAGAGGCGAAGAAAGCCACGCCGGAACCCGCCTGCGTGATCTTGGAGGTCGAAGACATACACCAGAAACGATTCGGGTTGCCTGCTTCTGCGGCGAAGCCGAGGACGTCGTACACCGGCGGGAACTCCTCCGTCAGGGTGTGGACGACGTAGGCGTTGTCCCACACGATGCGGAAGTCCGGTGCCGCGGCCTCCAGGGACGCCAGCTCGCGGCAGACGTCCTCAGAGTAGAGAGTGCCCGTCGGGTTGGAGAACATCGGGACAGCCCACATGCCCTTAACCAGCGGATCCTTCACCAGCTCGCGGACCTGATCCAGGTCCGGGCCATCCTCGAGGAGATCCACGGTGATCATCTCGAAACCGAAGTGCTCGGTGATCGTGTGGTGGCGGTCGTAGCCCGGCACCGGGCAGATCCACTTGAGCTTCTCGCCCTGCTCCGCTGCCTCCGCAGCCTCGGCTGCCCACGGCTTGGCGGAATCGTTGGTGCCGAAGGTGTAGGCCCAGGTCACCAGGTCGAAGGCCATGTTCAGGGAGGAGGCGTCGCCGCAGACGATGTTCTCCGGGGCCACGCCGATGATTTCCGACCAGATGTTGCGGATATCCGCGATGCCGGTCAGCCCGCCGTAGTTGCGGGTGTCCGTACCATCGGCGGCGGTGAAGTTCTTGCCCGGGAGGCTGAGCAGATCCACCGCGAAGTCCAGCTGTTCGGCGGACGGCTTACCGCGGGTGAGATCCAACTTCAGGCCCTGGGCCTTGAGATCTGCGTACTTCTTCTCGACCTCTGGCTTGAAGGAAAGAAGCTGGTCACGGTCGATGTTTGCGAGCTGCACGGTGCTGACGCCTCCTGCGTATGGGGCTCAAAGAATTCTGTGGCAAATACCATTTTTGATTCTAACAAGCGCCCCGGACACGGGCTTGTTCCGTAGAGAGTGTCCGATTGTTTGTGTGCGGGGGCTTGGTTTACAAGTAGTCCGCGAATCGGTCGGGGTAAGCCACGGCTAGTTGGTTGATGGCTTGTTTCCACCCGGTGGCTTTCGCTCCTTCAATATAGCCATTGCATTCGATGTCGCGCTTTGCTTTTTTCGCTCGCTGGGCAGCGCGCTTGTCTTCGATGTTGCAGATCATCAGCCACAGCGTTTTCAGCGCCGCGGTGTCGTTCGGGAATTGCCCGCGGTTACGGGTAGCTTTACGCAGTTCAGCGTTGAGCGATTCGATCGAATTCGTGGTGTAGAGCACCCGGCGGGCCGCTGGCGGGAACTGTAAAAACGGCACGAACCGGTCCCAGGCGTCGCGCCAGACTTTGACCGATTGCGGGTATCTCTGGCCCAGTTCACTGGCCTGGAACGCGTCCAGGCTGGCACGTGCGGTGTCCTCGTTGGCGGCCGTGTAGACCTCACGTAGCGCACGGGAGACAGATTTGCGGTCCTGATGCGACACCCACCGGTTCGAAGCCCGAATCAGGTGCACAATGCAGGTTTGCACCATGGAATTCGGCCAGGTTGCCTCGACAGCTTCCGGCAAGCCTTTCAGCCCGTCGCAGCACACGATGAACACGTCCTGGACGCCACGGTTGGCCAGATCCGCGCACACCGATGCCCAGAAGGCAGCGCCTTCATTATCGGCAATCCACAATCCCAGGATGTGCTTGATGCCGTCCATGTCGACACCAACCGCCATGTAGCAGGCCTTATTGACCACGCGGTGACCGTCACGGATTTTCACGCGTAGCGCGTCGAGGAAGATCACCGGGTAAAACTCGTCGAGCTGGCGGTTTTGCCAGATCATGACCTCGTCTAACACCGCATCGGTAATGGTGCTGATCGTATCTGGGCTCATATCCACCCCGAGCGTGGTCGCGAGGTGATGCTGAATATCGCGCACTGTCATCCCACCGGCGTATAGCGAGACGATCATGTCGTCGAGCTCTGTGAGCCGCCGTGCGCCCTTGGGCACCATCTTCGGAGTAAACGTGCCGGCACGATCCCTGGGCACGGTCACTTCCACCGCGCCGTAGCCAGAACTGACGGTCTTGGTGTACGACCCGTTGCGGTGATTGCCGCCGTGCACGGGTTCAACCTGGGCTTTGGACTTGCGGTCGGAGTGGCTATAGCCCAAATGCGCATCCATCTCCGCCTGCAGACCAGCGTTGATTGATGCCTGCAGCAGGCCTTTGACCAGCTCGCTGGCATCATCAGCGGAGGTCGACAGCTCGCTGATCAGGCTAGCCAGCTCAGGATTTTCCATCAGCTTCTCGCTGATCTCGTTGACCCTCGCCGGGTCATGGCCTTTCTTCGGTGACACAGTAGTCATTATCGGTGACACTCCTTCTCGATCAGAGCCTCACACACAAACTTCCTGACACCCTCGTTCCGTATAGGCGAGCAACCCCCAGCAGATACCATCCGAGGGTTAAGTAAAGAAAAGTGTGTCCGCATGCCACCATAACCCCAGACCACACACCACAAATCACCAAAGAATAGCTCCCCGAAAGCTATTACCCACACCATCCCGCACCTCCGGCCACATTTGTGCTAACCGCACACCGGTTGGATTAAAGGATGACCACCAACCGCCCCAGCTGCCCACTATGCGGCAACAACACAAAGAAAAACGGCACCACCAGCAAATCAACCACCCGTTGGCGCTGCACCCACTGCGGACACTCCTTTACCCGCAACACCCAAACCCACAACAAAAACACCGCCACCATGGCTTTGTTCATCCAATGGGCCACCGGCACCCAATCTCTAACCACCTTCGCCGCACACCATGGCGTAACCAGGCAAACCATGCACCACCGATTCCGATGGTGCTGGTGGATCATCCCCACACCCACCATCGACTCATTCCGCATCCATGACCAAATCTTCCTCGACGCGACCTATCTAAAGTCCGGATGCCTCCTGATCGCAGCCAGTAAAACCCACGTCATCAACTGGACCTGGGCCAGACACGAAACCACCGCCGCCTACACCGAACTCCTACGCCCCATTGCCGCACCACTAATCGCAGTCACAGACGGCGGACAAGGTGCCCAATCAGCCATCCACCACTGCTGGCCAACAACACGCATCCAACGCTGCCTCGTCCACGCCCAACGAACAGTCCGCCGCCACACCACCAGCAACCCCCGCACCGATGCCGGCAAAACCCTCTACCGCCTAGCCCTGAAACTCACTCGCATCACCGACCTTGACCAAGCATCCACATGGGTCGCCCACCTGCACGAATTCGACCACACCTACCGGGAATGGATGAACGAGAAAACCACCATCAAAGACCCCGTTACCGGCGCCTACACCAAGGTCTACACCCACCAACGCGTCCGAGCGGCCTATCAATCATTGCTATCTCTGCACCGCAGAGACCTGCTGTTTACCTACCTGCAACCCCCACCAACAACCATCGACCCCGACAACCTTGCAGCAACAACAAACAGCCTCGAAGGTGGCATCAACGCCCCCATAAAAGAACTAGCGCGCAGACACCGCGGACTATCACTACCGCATCAACGCACAGTGATGGATTGGTGGCTGTATCTACATACAGAAGTCCCTGACGATCCGGTCAAGATCGCCAGGGACCAACGATGGGGTCAAGACGCACTTTCCACAGCAACAGACCTGATCACCCACGACACCACAGCCACTACCAATGACATCGGTGCACCAGCAGAATACGACACCGCCATCGACACCAGCTACCAACACAACCTCGGCATCCAAAAAGGCTGGATCAAATAACCGCAACACGCCCGGAAAAGACACACTTTTCTTTACTTAACCCTTACTTAACCCCCATCCGAGGGTTAAACGACAAAATGTGTGTCCGGATTCGTCGATTTGTTTGGGTTGATCAGGGGTAATCCGGAAAGTATATGCTCCAGGAGCTTATATCCGCCCCGGGGCAGCGAAATACCGGGTGTGACAGCAGCGTGTGGTAGGGGCTGGTGTTGGCTTGATCAATGCCAAAGAACAGACCACGCTGCCACTGCGGCGGGGAGATGAAACGCAACGGTAAGACCTGCGCCAACCGCACCCGGTGGCGGTGCAAAATCTGCGGCGCTTCCACCACCAAGCAGCGCCCCGATATCACCAACTCAGCAGCCTTCGCAGCATTTATCACCCACCTCACAACCGGTGCGAGCTTGGAAACCGCTGCCGCCGAAGCAGGGTGTCATCCGCGTACCCTGCAACGCCGGTTTGAACACTTCTGGCTAGTTGATGTCCCCGATCCCACGATCGGGCACGAAGGCCGGGTCTACGACCAGGTCTTTCTTGACGGCACCTACACCGCCGGCGGATGCTTGATTGTTGCCGCCACCTTGGATCACGTCATCGCTTGGCACTGGTGCACACGTGAGACCACCCGCGACTACCAAAGGCTCCTCGAACGTATCCCCGCGCCCCTGATCGCTGTCATCGACGGCGGCCAAGGCGCTGCCAGCGCAATCAAGACATGCTGGCCTGCAACGAAAGTGCAGCGCTGCCTCGTTCACGCCCAACGCGTGGTGCGTCGGCACACCACCTCACGCCCCCGCACCGATGCAGGACGAGCGATTTACCAGCTTGCGCTCAACCTTACGAAGATCACCGATCTTGACGAGGCGGCCGCGTGGGGTGCGCAACTGCACGAATACGGCACTATCTACCGCGACTGGATGAACCAGAAAACGTTCACAACCGACCCGGCGACACGGCAACGCACCTGGTCATGGACGCATGAACGCACCCGCAAGGCCTACAACAGTCTCAACCACCTGTGGCGCAACCAGCTGTTATTTGTCTATCTCGACCCACCTGACGGTGTCCTCGATGTCAGACGGATCAAATCCACCACCAACAGCCTGGAAGGCGGCATCAACGCCCAGTTGAAACTGCTTGCCCGCACCCACCGCGGCAGATCCGGTGAACACCAACGCCGGATGCTGGATTGGTGGCTGTATCTGCAAACGGAACTGCCTGACGACCCTGTTGAGATCGCCAGGCAGTCCAACTGGGGCCAGGACCAACTCGCCAAAGTATCCACCCTGACCCAACACGAGAACCAAGCCGACCACGAAACTGGACGACCAGCCCTCTACGACAACGCTATCGACACCGACTACACACACTCAATCGGCATCCAAAAAGGCCACATCTAACCCCGCGACACGCCGGAGTCAGACACACAGGGTTAAGGGTCAAAAAGTGTGTCCGGAATCGCGGATTTTCACGGATTGACCTGTAGGTTTCCGGAAAGTATATGCTCCGGAAGCATATATCTAGCCCCCGACGGGAAATCCTCGGTGTGGCAGCCGTGATGTGCTATGCGCGGCGTGGTGTGGTGTCGCAATGTCGAAGAACCAACCACGCTGCCACTGCGGCGGTGAAATGAAACGCAACGGCACCACCAGCAAAGGCACCACCAGATGGCGCTGCAAACAATGCGGCGCCTCCAGCGTCAAACGTCGAAACGACATCACCAACGCGGCAGTGTTCACCCAGTTCATCGAGCATTGCACCACCGCAATATCACTCGACGACCTAGCCAAACGAAACGGTGTTAGCCGCGCCACCATGAAGCGGCGCTTCAAGTGGTGCTGGCTCGTTGATGTGCCTGACCCCACCGCCGGCCACCACAAGCGGATCTACGACCAGGTATTTCTCGATGGCACCTACACCGCCGGTGGCTGCCTGATCGTCGCGGCGACCATCGACCACGTGATCGCCTGGCACTGGTGCAAACACGAAACCACCCGCGACTACCAACTGCTGCTTGAACGCATCGAAGCCCCACTCATCGCCGTCATCGACGGCGGCCAAGGCGCATACAGCGCAATCAAAAAGTGCTGGCCGACTACGAAAATTCAACGCTGCCTCGTCCACGCCCAACGCGTGGTCCGCCGCTACACCACCACCAACCCACGCACCGATGCCGGGCGCACCATCTACCGACTTGCGCTGAAACTGACCCGGATCACCACACTGGATGAAGCCGCCGCGTGGGGTGTGCAACTGCACGAGTTTTCAACGATCTACCGGGAATGGATGAACGAGAAAACCATGATCAAAGACCCCAAAACAGGTGCATGGACCCGCGTGTGGACCCACCACAACGTGCGCAAGGCCTACAACAGCCTCAACCATCTTTGGCGGTCCGAGATGCTGTTTGTCTACCTCAACCCGCCAGCAGGAGTCCTTGCGCCCGAGCGGATCAAATCCACCACCAACAGCTTAGAAGGCGGCATCAACGCCCAGCTCAAACTGCTCGCCAGAACCCACCGCGGCAGATCAGGCGAACGACAACGCCGCATGCTGGATTGGTGGCTCTACTTAAAAACGGAACTGCCTGACGATCCAGTACGAATCGCCAGGCAGTCCGACTGGGGCCAGGGCCAACTCGCCAAAGTATCCACCCTGACCCAAACCGAGAACCAAGCCGACCACGAAACAGGACGCCCAGCCCTCTACGACAACGCTATCGACACCGACTACACCCACTCAATCGGCATTCAAAAAGGCCAAATCTAACCCCCGCGACACGCCGAGCCAGACACACATTTTGACCCTTAACCCTTTAAATGGATATAATTAGACCCATGTTGATTTCAGGTACCGCTTTCTTGCGGTTGCGCACCAACCGCTAAGGCGGTTTCCTACCCCGTAGGTTAAAAACCGCTCCAGTCCTTTAGCCGGGCGGCTATTTGTCATGCCCGGCTCCCTTTCAAATCCAAGGAGCACACCTGATGTCTGCATACGGACACGGCCGTCACGAGCATGGCCAAAATTTTCTCACCAACCACAAGATCATCAACTCCATCATCGACCTTGTGAAACAAACCTCCGGCCCCATCATTGAGATCGGACCAGGAAGCGGTGCCCTCACTCACCCGATGGCCCACTTGGGGAGGGCGATAACGGCAGTTGAAGTGGACGCAAAACTAGCTGCCAAAATCACACAAGAAACCTCCTCGGCGGCGGTCGAAGTGGTCCATGATGATTTCCTTAACTTCCGGTTACCCGCCACTCCCTGCGTCATTGTGGGAAACATTCCCTTTCACCTCACCACTGCCATTCTTCGAAAGTTGCTGCATGCGCCAGCATGGACTGACGCTGTACTCCTCATGCAGTGGGAAGTCGCTCGCCGCCGGGCCGGGGTAGGCGCAAGCACGATGATGACGGCTCAGTGGTCCCCATGGTTCACATTTCACCTGGGTTCTCGGGTACCAAGGTCTGCTTTCCGGCCACAGCCAAACGTTGACGGGGGGATCTTAGTGATCCGCCGGGTGGGTGACCCGAAGATTCCGATAGAGCAGCGCAAAGCCTTTCAGGCGATGGTGCACACCGTTTTCACTGCCCGGGGACGCGGGATAGGGGAAATTCTCCGAAGGGCAGGGTTGTTTTCATCACGTTCAGAAACACAATCATGGTTGCGCTCGCGAGGAATCGACCCCGCGACCCTACCTCCCAGATTGCACACCAACGACTGGATCGATCTCTTCCAGGTGACTGGTTCCTCTCTACCTCACCATCGACCCATTTCACCATCGGGAAGTAGTCAACGACCTCCTCAACGGAAAAACCGAAGCCGGCGGCGTTAATCCCCACCAAAACCGAAATCCACCAGTAGTACTAAAAGGGCTCTTCCGGTTTTAGAGTGCATTGATTAGTTCGCCGGGGGTTCGGGCGTGGCACAAGATATTGGGGTCCTTGGCTTTGTAGGAAAAAGGTATCTAATCCATCCGTACAAAACTAAGGACCTACTGTGCAGCCTAACGGAAATGTCATCGTCGATACCATCTGCCGCACCGCAAAACTAGGAACTACTATCACCGGTGCCACAGAAAACGGTGACGTCACTGTTATTGAAGCCGAACCCGTCGAGCCGATCAATGAATGCCCTACCTGCGGGCAGCCTGGAGTATTCCGCGACCACGTCATCCGCAGCCTGGTCGATCTGCCCATCGTCGGCCACCCAACAACTTCATGTGCGCCTTCCACGCTACCGGTGCACCAACAAGCGTTGCTTGCAGAAGATCTTCCGTGCTGGCCTTGCCTGCGCGCCCGACAATTCAAAGACCACGGACCAGGTGACCCACTGGATCCTGCAACGACTCTGCCTAAATCGGATGAGCGTTGCCGCTGCACCCAAGTCATTAGGCCTGGGGTGGGATATGAAGTGTCCCAGGTTTTGTTCCGTTTGATGAAACCCGTTTTTGAAACAACGTACGGAGCACAACGCACGCCGATGCCAAAGCTTCCGCAACATCGACTACCTCATCAAACCCACGACAGTGGGATTCACACCCTCAATCCCCACGCGTGCAATCTGGGTTAAGGGTCAAAAAGTGTGTCCGGAATCGCGGATTTTCACGGATTGACCTGTAGGTTTCCGGAAAGTATATGCTCCGGAAGCATATATCTAGCCCCCGACGGGAAATCCTCGGTGTGGCAGCCGTGATGTGCTATGCGCGGCGTGGTGTGGTGTCGCAATGTCGAAGAACCAACCACGCTGCCACTGCGGCGGTGAAATGAAACGCAACGGCACCACCAGCAAAGGCACCACCAGATGGCGCTGCAAACAATGCGGCGCCTCCAGCGTCAAACGTCGAAACGACATCACCAACGCGGCAGTGTTCACCCAGTTCATCGAGCATTGCACCACCGCAATATCACTCGACGACCTAGCCAAACGAAACGGTGTTAGCCGCGCCACCATGAAGCGGCGCTTCAAGTGGTGCTGGCTCGTTGATGTGCCTGACCCCACCGCCGGCCACCACAAGCGGATCTACGACCAGGTATTTCTCGATGGCACCTACACCGCCGGTGGCTGCCTGATCGTCGCGGCGACCATCGACCACGTGATCGCCTGGCACTGGTGCAAACACGAAACCACCCGCGACTACCAACTGCTGCTTGAACGCATCGAAGCCCCACTCATCGCCGTCATCGACGGCGGCCAAGGCGCATACAGCGCAATCAAAAAGTGCTGGCCGACTACGAAAATTCAACGCTGCCTCGTCCACGCCCAACGCGTGGTCCGCCGCTACACCACCACCAACCCACGCACCGATGCCGGGCGCACCATCTACCGACTTGCGCTGAAACTGACCCGGATCACCACACTGGATGAAGCCGCCGCGTGGGGTGTGCAACTGCACGAGTTTTCAACGATCTACCGGGAATGGATGAACGAGAAAACCATGATCAAAGACCCCAAAACAGGTGCATGGACCCGCGTGTGGACCCACCACAACGTGCGCAAGGCCTACAACAGCCTCAACCATCTTTGGCGGTCCGAGATGCTGTTTGTCTACCTCAACCCGCCAGCAGGAGTCCTTGCGCCCGAGCGGATCAAATCCACCACCAACAGCTTAGAAGGCGGCATCAACGCCCAGCTCAAACTGCTCGCCAGAACCCACCGCGGCAGATCAGGCGAACGACAACGCCGCATGCTGGATTGGTGGCTCTACTTAAAAACGGAACTGCCTGACGATCCAGTACGAATCGCCAGGCAGTCCGACTGGGGCCAGGGCCAACTCGCCAAAGTATCCACCCTGACCCAAACCGAGAACCAAGCCGACCACGAAACAGGACGCCCAGCCCTCTACGACAACGCTATCGACACCGACTACACCCACTCAATCGGCATTCAAAAAGGCCAAATCTAACCCCCGCGACACGCCGAGCCAGACACACATTTTGACCCTTAACCCGACACACATTTTGTCGTTTAACCCTCCGAGGCACCCCGCCTCAATAAAAAGAAACCCCAGGTAGCGAACTACCTGGGGTTTCCCAACTGCGGAGGATGAGGGATTTGAACCCTCGAGGGGCGTGAGCCCCGCACGCGTTCCAGGCGTGTGACATAGGCCGCTAGTCGAATCCTCCGCTGACTACTATACCCAGGGCCACCAAGCGCACAAAATCCCCAGCGCTCGCAGCATTTTCCGGTCACGCGAGGGATGGCCCCGAAAGCGCTATGAGGTCGGTCCAGTCAGACCAGCCTCTAACCCCACGGGGCCAACCCGACACCGTCACGCCCCCACACCAACGCCCGCACAGATGCGAGCGTTGGCCAGGGCCGTGGCGATGCGTTATGCTTTAGGCGGATTCCGCGTGGCGTGCATCTTGTGAACTCCCCCAGGGCAGGAATGCAGCAAGGGTCAACGAGCTCTCACGGGTGCGCGGGGTCCTTTTATTTTGCCCAAAAACTTCGCCGCTACCTGCCAGCCTGCTGATCGCGCGCCCGTTCCGCACGCACGGACGCCACCATCAGGCCCACGAAATTCAGCCCGATCAGGCAACCAACGAGCAGGAAGACCAAGCCCGCAGCCCACAGTCCCGAGGAATCACCGGCGGCAGCCCACAAGGACCACGCGAGCGAGAACCCCGCGGTGAAACCCAGCACAACGCCCAGCGCGCCGGCGAAAAGCCAGCGGGTCCGCAGCGAAAGCATCACCACCGCAAACACCGCGCCGGCACCGCACGCGACCACTTGCCAATCGGCATAGGGGCCACCCATTGGCAGGCCTAGCTGGTCAGGGGTCCAGCTGAGGAAAAGAACCCAGACCACGAGCCCGGCAAAGAACGCCCGCACCCCAGCGCGGGGTTAAGTAAAGAAAAGTGTGTCTTTTCCGGGCGTGTTGCGGTTATTTGATCCAGCCTTTTTGGATGCCGAGGTTGTGTTGGTAGCTGGTGTCGATGGCGGTGTCGTATTCTGCTGGTGCACCGATGTCATTGGTAGTGGCTGTGGTGTCGTGGGTGATCAGGTCTGTTGCTGTGGAAAGTGCGTCTTGACCCCATCGTTGGTCCCTGGCGATCTTGACCGGATCGTCAGGGACTTCTGTATGTAGATACAGCCACCAATCCATCACTGTGCGTTGATGCGGTAGTGATAGTCCGCGGTGTCTGCGCGCTAGTTCTTTTATGGGGGCGTTGATGCCACCTTCGAGGCTGTTTGTTGTTGCTGCAAGGTTGTCGGGGTCGATGGTTGTTGGTGGGGGTTGCAGGTAGGTAAACAGCAGGTCTCTGCGGTGCAGAGATAGCAATGATTGATAGGCCGCTCGGACGCGTTGGTGGGTGTAGACCTTGGTGTAGGCGCCGGTAACGGGGTCTTTGATGGTGGTTTTCTCGTTCATCCATTCCCGGTAGGTGTGGTCGAATTCGTGCAGGTGGGCGACCCATGTGGATGCTTGGTCAAGGTCGGTGATGCGAGTGAGTTTCAGGGCTAGGCGGTAGAGGGTTTTGCCGGCATCGGTGCGGGGGTTGCTGGTGGTGTGGCGGCGGACTGTTCGTTGGGCGTGGACGAGGCAGCGTTGGATGCGTGTTGTTGGCCAGCAGTGGTGGATGGCTGATTGGGCACCTTGTCCGCCGTCTGTGACTGCGATTAGTGGTGCGGCAATGGGGCGTAGGAGTTCGGTGTAGGCGGCGGTGGTTTCGTGTCTGGCCCAGGTCCAGTTGATGACGTGGGTTTTACTGGCTGCGATCAGGAGGCATCCGGACTTTAGATAGGTCGCGTCGAGGAAGATTTGGTCATGGATGCGGAATGAGTCGATGGTGGGTGTGGGGATGATCCACCAGCACCATCGGAATCGGTGGTGCATGGTTTGCCTGGTTACGCCATGGTGTGCGGCGAAGGTGGTTAGAGATTGGGTGCCGGTGGCCCATTGGATGAACAAAGCCATGGTGGCGGTGTTTTTGTTGTGGGTTTGGGTGTTGCGGGTAAAGGAGTGTCCGCAGTGGGTGCAGCGCCAACGGGTGGTTGATTTGCTGGTGGTGCCGTTTTTCTTTGTGTTGTTGCCGCATAGTGGGCAGCTGGGGCGGTTGGTGGTCATCCTTTAATCCAACCGGTGTGCGGTTAGCACAAATGTGGCCGGAGGTGCGGGATGGTGTGGGTAATAGCTTTCGGGGAGCTATTCTTTGGTGATTTGTGGTGTGTGGTCTGGGGTTATGGGAGAGTGTCCGATTGTTTGTGTGCGGGGGCTTGGTTTACAAGTAGTCCGCGAATCGGTCGGGGTAAGCCACGGCTAGTTGGTTGATGGCTTGTTTCCACCCGGTGGCTTTCGCTCCTTCAATATAGCCATTGCATTCGATGTCGCGCTTCGCTTTTTTCGCTCGCTGGGCAGCGCGCTTGTCTTCGATGTTGCAGATCATCAGCCACAGCGTTTTCAGCGCCGCGGTGTCGTTCGGGAATTGCCCGCGGTTACGGGTAGCTTTACGCAGTTCAGCGTTGAGCGATTCGATCGAATTCGTGGTGTAGAGCACCCGGCGGGCCGCTGGCGGGAACTGTAAAAACGGCACGAACCGGTCCCAGGCGTCGCGCCAGACTTTGACCGATTGCGGGTATCTCTGGCCCAGTTCACTGGCCTGGAACGCGTCCAGGCTGGCACGTGCGGTGTCCTCGTTGGCGGCCGTGTAGACCTCACGTAGCGCACGGGAGACAGATTTGCGGTCCTGATGCGACACCCACCGGTTCGAAGCCCGAATCAGGTGCACAATGCAGGTTTGCACCATGGAATTCGGCCAGGTTGCCTCGACAGCTTCCGGCAAGCCTTTCAGCCCGTCGCAGCACACGATGAACACGTCCTGGACGCCACGGTTGGCCAGATCCGCGCACACCGATGCCCAGAATGCAGCGCCTTCATTATCGGCAATCCACAATCCCAGGATGTGCTTGATGCCGTCCATGTCGACACCAACCGCCATGTAGCAGGCCTTATTGACCACGCGGTGACCGTCACGGATTTTCACGCGTAGCGCGTCGAGGAAGATCACCGGGTAAAACTCGTCGAGCTGGCGGTTTTGCCAGATCATGACCTCGTCTAACACCGCATCGGTGATCGTGCTGATCGTATCTGGGCTCATATCCACCCCGAGCGTGGTCGCGAGGTGATGCTGAATATCGCGCACTGTCATCCCACCGGCGTATAGCGAGACGATCATGTCGTCGAGCTCTGTGAGCCGCCGTGCGCCCTTGGGCACCATCTTCGGAGTAAACGTGCCGGCACGATCCCTGGGCACGGTCACTTCCACCGCGCCGTAGCCAGAATTGACGGTCTTGGTGTACGACCCGTTGCGGTGATTGCCGCCGTGCACGGGTTCAACCTGGGCTTTGGACTTGCGGTCGGAGTGGCTATAGCCCAAATGCGCATCCATCTCCGCCTGCAGACCAGCGTTGATTGATGCCTGCAGCAGGCCTTTGACCAGGTCGCTTGCATCATCAGCGGAGGTCGACAGCTCGCTGATCAGGCTAGCCAGCTCAGGATTTTCCATCAGCTTCTCGCTGATCTCGTTGACCCTCGCCGGGTCATGGCCTTTCTTCGGTGACACAGTAGTCATTATCGGTGACACTCCTTCTCGATCAGAGCCTCACACACAAACTTCCTGACACCCTCGGTTATGGTGGCATGCGGACACACTTTTCTTTACTTAACCCCCAGCGCGCGCCGTGCCAAGCAGCTTCCACCAATCGCCACTCGCTACCACGTCCTGCCCGTTCTTCTGCTCACGGCGTTGCACAAGCCAGGTCGCGAGCAACTGCAGACCGAGGGGAAGTGGCCCGACAATGACGTACACCAGCAGTACGCCAAGCACGAGATTGATAACTGAACTCATAGAGCAATTTTACCGCCAAAAGCTCTCCCCGCCGCACTCGCGGCCGCGTGATGAAGAACACCTCCGGGCCCCTCTCCACGCAGCTTCCGCAATCCCCCGCGCAGCACCGCACCCGTGGGTTAGCGTGATCCCATGACAGCCCGCACTGAACACTCTTCCGCCACGACCGCCCAGGAAGCCTCCGCCCGGAACGAGGGCCCCGCCTCCCGCCACGGCGAGGTCACGTTGAACGTCGAGGACGGCATCGCCTACGTCACCCTTCGCCGTCCCGGCAAGCTGAACTCCCTCACCCTGTCCGTTCTCGACGACCTGGTCGCCACCGCGCACAGAATCCGCCGCGACCGCACGATCCGGGCCGTCATTCTCGCAGGTGAGGACCACAACTTCACCGCGGGCCTGGACTTCGGCTCCGCGTTGAAGACCCCCGCTGGCATCGCTAAGGCCTTCGTTCCCCGGCCGTGGCGCGGCACCAATACTTTCCAGGAGGCGTGCTGGGCTTTCCGACGCCTGCCCGTGCCCGTCATCGCGGCAGTCGAGGGCTTCTGCTTCGGCGGTGGGGTACAGCTCGTCGCGGCCGCGGATTACCGCTTCACCACCGCGGACGCCCAGTGGTCCGTGCTGGAGGCCAAGTGGGGCCTGATCCCGGACATGTCGGGGATCTTCTCCCTCAAGCAGCTACTGCCCATCGATACCGCGAAGCGCCTGACCATGACCGGCGAGGTGTTCGACGGCACCCGCGCCGTCGAGCTGGGGCTCGCCTCCGAGGTCGCGGAGGACCCTGCCGGGGCCGCCCGCGCCCTCGCCGAGGAGCTGGCAACCCGCTCCCCGGATTCGGTGGCCTACGCCAAGCGCATCATCGACGAGACCTGGACCGCCGGCCCGCGCCGCACCTTCTTCATGGAGCGCGCCCGCCAGGCCCGCCTGCTGGTCGCCAAGAACACCAAGATCGCGCAGAAGGCTGCAGCCAAGGCGCGCGGCGCGGTTGTGGACGCTCGCTTCAAGCCCCGCGAGGTCCGCTAGCCCAGGTACGTCACCGGCTCGCGGGAGAGCAGCTCCGGGCGGAAGCTCTCCGCCCAACCTTCGAGGATCTCCGCAGGGACCGCCCCCTGCGCCAGGGCGTCGCGCACCCTCGCGGCAGTCACGCCCACGGCCTCCCCCAGTGACTCCCCGATCCACGCCAGGGCATCGGCCACCCCGAGCTCGCGCATCGTGACCGCCCCGTCGCGCTTCGCTAGGCGCTTGCCCTCCGGTCCGAGAACCAGCGGCACGTGCAGGTACTCCACCTCCGGCAACCCCAGCAGCCCGGCCAGGTACGCCTGCCGGGGCGCGGAACTCAGCAGGTCATCCCCGCGAACCACCTGGTCCACGCCCGCGAGCGCATCGTCCACCACGACGGCCAGGTTGTACGCATACTCGCTGCCATCCAGCTGCGCGGTGTTCCCGCCGCGCCGCAGCACCATGTCATCCACCTCGCCGGTATAGGTCCCTTCTTTCAGGACGTCACTGCCCAACGCTTCCCCGGCCGCGAAGCCTTCGGTGATCGTGTGGGTGGTGACCAGGCTGGCCGGGGTGGCGGCCGAGGTAGAAAGATCACCGACGCGCAGCCTTAATGCTGGGCTGCGGCCCGCCTCGGCGAGCTCCGCCCGGCGCGTGCTTCGTTCCTCCTCGCTGAGATTCCGGCAGGTCCCGGGGTACGCGCCTGGGGCGGTGTGCGGGGCGCGGGAGGCCTCCTGGATCTCCTTGCGCGAGCAGTAGCACTCGTAGACCCGCCCCTGGTCAGCGAGCTTCTGCAGGGCATCGGCGTAGTGGTCGAGGCAGTCGCGCTCGTAGACGATCGGCCCGTCGTGGGTGATTCCGAGTGCGGCGAGGTCCGCGAGCTGCCGGCGGGCGGATTCTTCCGAGGAGCGCTGGGCATCAATGTCGTCGACGCGCAGGTGGAAGGCCCGGCCACTGTGGCGGGCGAAGAGCCACGCGAGGATCGCGGTGCGCAGGTTGCCCAGGTGCAGGTCGCCGGAGGGGCTCGGCGCATAACGACCAGCTCCCTGCTGTGCTAAACCGGCGCCCCCGTTAGCCAAGGCGCTGCTCCCAGCCCGGCCCGTAGTAGCGGCCCATGAACTCCGCACGGTACTCCTCGAAGCGGCCCTCCAGCATCGCCTCCCGGATGTTGTCCACCAGCTTGATCATGAAGTGCAGGTTGTGCAGCGTGCACAGCGTGCCCGCGAGGTATTCCTTCGCACGCAGCAGGTGGTGGATGTAGGCGCGGGTGTAGTTCTCGCTCACATAGCCACCCACCTCGGCGTCCACCGGCGTGAAGTCCCGGCGGAAGCGCGCGTTGGAGAGGTTCATCCGCCCATCGAGCGTGTACACCCCACCGCGGCGGCCGAGCCGGGTGGGCGCCACGCAGTCGAAGGTGTCCGCACCAGCGGCGATGGCAGTGAAAAGGTCATCCGGCTCGGAGATGCCCAGCAGGTGCCGTGGCTTGTCGTCCGGGAGCTCCTGGGAGACCCACTCCACGATGGTTCCGAGATTCTCCTTCTCCAAGGCACCGCCGATGCCGAAGCCGCCGAAGCCGCGCTTGCCCTCTGCCTCAGCCTCCTCGGAGAGCTGCACCAGCCCGCGGGCTGCCTGCCGGCGCAGGTCCTCGTACTGGGCGCCCTGCACCACGCCCCACAGGGACTGCAGCGGCCGGTGGCTGCGCAGCTCCGTCTGGCGCTGGTGCTCCTCCAGGCAGCGCTTCGCCCAGCGGTGGGTGCGGGCCACCGACGCCTCCTGGTAGGCCCGGGTATTCGCCAGCGTGGTCAGCTCGTCGAAAGCGAACATGATGTCCGCCCCCAGCTGGTGCTGGATCTGCATGCTGACCTCGGGGGTGAAGCGGTGCTTGGAGCCGTCGATGACGCTGCGGAAGTCCACCCCGTCCTCGTCCACGATCGCCATGCGCTTCTTCTGCTGCGCGATGACCTTATCTTCGGAGACCTTCGAGTCCATCGCGAGGACCTTCTTGTAGCCCACACCGAGGCTCATGACTTGGAATCCGCCGGAGTCCGTGTAGGTCGGCCCGTGCCAGTTCTCGAAGGTGGCCACGCCACCGGCTTCGTCGACGATGTCCGGCCCGGGCTGCAGGTAGAGGTGGTACGCGTTGGAGAGGATCGCCTGCGCCCCCGCGGATCGCACCTGCTCCGGGGTCAGGGTCTTCACCGTCGCTTTGGTTGCGACGGGGATGAAGGCGGGGGTGTTGATGTTCCCGTGCGGTGTTTTGAGCACGCCCACCCGCCCCTGCGTCAGCCGTGTTTCCCGGTCCCCTTCGCCGGAGTGCGATGCGATCGGGTCGGTCACCTCGCCCAGGGGCTTGAGGAGCTCGAAGGACGTATCAGTGGCAAACCCGGCCGCGTCGTGCGGTGGCTGCGAGTGGGATCCGGAAGTCATAACCGACAGTCTAGTGCTCGCCCCGGACCCCACACGCCTAGCGCTTGGCAGCCTCGCCGATCTCCCCGCTGGCGAAGGCATTCTCCAGGGCCGAGCCCTCGACGTCCACGGTGGGCAGCACCTTATCCAGCCACTTCGGCATCCACCACGTCCCCTTACCGAAGAGGAACATCAGCGCCGGGACGAACGTCATACGGATGAAGAAGGCGTCGAAGAGCACGCCCGCGCCGAGCGCGAAGCCGAAGATCTGGATGAACGGCAACGGCTGGAACACGAAGGACGCGAACACGCCAATCATGATCAGCGCCGCCGCCGTCACCACCTGCGCGCCCAGCGAGAAGCCACCGATCACGGAATCCTCCACCGCGGTATAGCGCGAACCGCGCGCCGCGACCTGCGAATCGTGCAGGAAACGCTCGCGCATGCGGGAGACGATGAACACCTGATAGTCCATCGCCAGGCCGAAGGTCACGCCGATGAGGAAGATCGGAACGAAGCTGATCAGCGGGCCCGGCGAGTGCCACAGCCCCCACAGGCCCTCCTGCCAGAACAGCACCGTCACGCCGAAGGCCGCGCCCACCGAAAGCAGGAACCCAAGTGCCGCGATCAGCGTGACCACGATCGAGCGGAAGACCATGAGCAGCAGGATCAGCGCCAGCCCCACCACGAGGCCCAGGTAAATCGGCATCGCGTCGGCCAGCTTGTCGGTGACGTCCTGCTGGATCGCTGTCAGGCCGGTAATGCCGATCGTCGCGCCGGTCGCCGCCTCGATCGCCGCCTGCTGTGCCCGCAGCGTGTGGATCAGCTGCACGGTCCGGTCATCCGTCGGGCCCTCCTTCGGCGTGACCAGCAGCTGCGCGGCGGTCTCGTCCTCACTCATGCCGACGATCTGCGCGTTCACCACGTCCGAGTTCTGGCGCATCTGGTCCGCCGCGTACATGAACGTCGCCTGCGCCGGGCTCGGTTGGTTTTCCGACGTCGGTTCCGTGCCGCCACGGTAAGGCTTCAGCGCCTCCGCATCCGCGCGGGCCTCAGACCCGTCCACCACGACGAGCATCGGGGCATTCTTACCGCCTCCGAAGCCCTCCTCCAGCATCTCCGCGGATTTGCGCTGTGTGGAGGTCACGTTGGCCGTCTTATCCGAGGGCAGCGCCAGCTCGAGGTTCAGCACCGGGATCGACAGCCCAGCCAGCACCACCATCACCAGGGCAAGCATCAGCCCAGGCACGCGGTGCACGAGCTTCACCCAGCGCACGCTGATAGTGTTCTTCTGCTTTTCCGGTGGCACGGCGCGGGCCTCCGTGTCGTGCGGGCCGGCGGCCTCCTTCTTGAACACCCGATCCCCGAGCACGCCGAGCAGCGCGGGCAGCAGGGTCAGGGCCACCAGCACGGCGATGAAGACATTCGCCGCGGCCGCGTAGCCCATATACGTCAGGAAGGTGATGTTCGCCAGGCGCAGCGAGACCAGCGCGATGATCACCGTCAGGCCGGCGAAAACCACCGCCGAGCCCGCCGTGCCGGTCGCCAACCCGATCGCATCCAGTCGGCTGCGCCCGTGCCGCAGCTCGTCGCGGTAGCGGGCCATGATGAACAGTGCGTAGTCGATACCGACCGCCAGGCCCAGCATGAGGCCCAGCGTGGGCGTCATAGAATTCAACGGCACGAAGAAGGTCGCGCCGACCGTCAACAGCGTGCCAATACCGATGCCAACCACCGCGGTGAGCAGCGGCAACCCGGCGGCAAGGAGGCTGGCGAAGGTCACCCACAGGATGATCATCGCCACCACCAGACCAGCGATCTCACTGATCGGTTCGACGGCGACGGGGTCCGCGAAGCCCAGACCACCGGCCTCGACGGTGAGCCCTGCGTCGCGAGAGATGTTCATCGCCTCGGTGACGGCGGCACGGTCCTCGTCGGTGACGTCCGCGGGGACGGGGACGTCGAAGGTGAAGCTCAGCACGCCGGTGCGGCCGTCGTCGGAAACAGCGCGGAGGGTGTGCGCGTCCAGCAGTGCGGTCTCGCGCGGCAGCCCCATGTCCATTTCCTGCTTGACGAGCTCCTTCTGCAGCCCGTCGTTCATCGTCACGGGATTGTGCAGCTGGAGGGTGTCGCCGAGGTGCGAAACGTCCTTCTTAATGGCCTCGACGGTGCGGTCCATCGCAGCCATGTACTCGGGGTCCTTGAGCTGCTTGCCCTCCGGGGCCTGGAATACGACGTTGACGATCGATTCCTCGCCAGGGTCGCCCATCTCGGGGAACTTCTCCTGGAGCAGCTCGGTGGCGTGCGTGGAGGGCATGTCCTCGATTTCGAAGACGTCGTTGAATCCCTTCTGGCTCGTGAGCGCGGCCGCGCCGATACCGACGAGGACGACCAGCCAGATGCCGATGGCGAGCCACTTACGAGTAAAGGACCAGCGTCCGAGGTGAAACAGGAACTTCGCCACGAGCTAAGGGGCCTTCCATGCCGGGAAAAGGGGTATCGCTCCCAGCCTAATGGGTCGGGGCTTAGGTGCCCTAAGCGTGTATTAGCCGCTGGGCAGAAAAAAACCCCGTCCGGGAAGGACGGGGATCGTGTTGCGGTGGCGGAGGGATTTGAACCCTCGGAGGTTTTACCCTCACTCGCTTTCGAGGCGAGTACCTTCGGCCGCTCGGACACGCCACCAGGATCACAGCCAGGTGGCCATGAAAACCTTCGATAAGAGTAGCAAAACCGCACCCGCGCCCCAAAAGCCACGTCAGCGCTTCGGCAACGACCTGTGCCGGCGGTGCCCGGCTCCCCGCAGGGTTAGCGGAGCTTCTCGAAGAAACCCCGCAGGAGCTGCTCGCACTCCGGCTGCAGCACGCCCCCGCGCACCTCGGCCTTGTGCAGCAAAGCCTCCCGTGGCAGGTCCCACACGCTGCCGCACGCCCCGGTGCGGGGCTCGTAGGCGCCGAACACGATGCGACCCACCCGCGCCCCCAGGGCAGCTCCCGCGCACATCGCGCACGGTTCCAAGGTCACGACCAAGGTGCAGCGCTCCAGCCGCCAGGAATCTCCGAGAGCTCGGACCGCCTGCCGCAGCGCGAGGACCTCCGCGTGCGCCAGAGGGTCGGCGTCCTGCTCGCGGCGGTTCGTCGCGGTGGCCAGGACGGTGCCGTCGGCGTCGACGACCAGCGCACCGACCGGAACATCCCCCGGCGGCGTGGAACAGGCGACGTCGATGGCCTGCCGCATCAGCTCCTCGTCAGCGACGTGCCCACCCTGCCGGGGCAGACCGCCCCCGATGAGCCGGTCCGGTTGGGCCGGGCTGCCAGGCTCAGTCGTCATCGTCCTCGTCGTCAGGCAGGTTGGCGTCCAGCAGGTCGGAGAGCTCCTCGTCGAAGCCCAGCTCCTCAGCCACACAGATCAGCTGCTCCGCCGGGTAGTACTCCGGATCGTCGAAAACAACCGTGAGCAGTTGCTCGGACACACCCAGGTCCTCCAGCATGTCGAATTCACCCTCTGGCCAGGGGGTATCGTTCTCGTCGGCCTCGTCGGCCTCTTCCTCGGTGGGGGTGTCGACGTCCAGCTCGTCGAGCATGTCGGTCGCCAGGTAGTCATCGATCGCCGCGGTGGCGTCCGACATCAAAATCCCCACTCCACCAGGGACGGGGCGCACGATCGCGCACCAGGAGTCCTCGATACAGACCAGCCCCAGAACGGCACCTTCGGCGCGTTCGCTGCGGAGGTGGTCGACGAGGCTCTCGAGGGAATCGGTCGCGTCATCAGGCAGCTCGCGGAGCGCCCAGCCATGCTCGGTGCTGGTCGCCACGACAGCGATCGTGTCGAAGGAGTCAGTGTTACTCATGTTTCGGATTTTAGCCGGTCGCCGGGCGTGAGTCTGCACCGCGGAGCCACCCATTGTTGGTGTCGTTCCGGCTACCCTGCCGGCTCACTCAGTCCCCGGCGCGCGTGCGGGGCTTATGAGAGAATTAAAGCGTGAATACGCAGCATGAATCCCAGCCCACCCGTCACCCTCTGCACCCGTCGCCGGGCACCCCGACCGCGTTCGAGCGCTTCCCAGTGTGCGTCCTGGGGCTGGGGTTGATCGGTGGCTCTCTGCTGCGTGATCTCGCGGATGACGGCTGGCCAGCGTTCGGTTGGAATCGTTCCGCGAAGACGGTGGATCAGGCTACTGAGGATGGTTACGACGTCTCCGGGGACCTCACCGCGACCCTACAGCGCGCGGAACGGGAGGACGCCCTCGTCGTCCTCGGGGTTCCGGCTCCTGCGCTACCGGAGATTTTGGACGCCGTCGGCCAGCACGCCCCGAGCGTGGGCCTGACCGATGTGACCAGCGTGAAGGGCGAGGTTCAGGCGCTGGTCGAGGATCGCGGGATGGCTGATCGCTTCGTCGGCGGGCACCCGATGGCAGGAACTGCGCATTCGGGCTGGCGCGCGACCCTCAACGGGCTCTTCGACGGCGCCGTCTGGGTGGTCGCTTACGACCGGGCCGTCGCTGAAAACGAGCCCCCGCGCGCGTGGTTCACCACCTTCGAGCGGGTAGTGCGCATGGCGGAGGCCACCGGCGCGATCACGATCCCGAGCCGCTCGGGCGCGCACGACCGCGCGGTGGCCCGGATTTCCCACCTGCCGCATGTTTTCGCCGAGACCTTGGCGATGGTGGGTGACCAGGGAGGGCCGCTCAGCCTCGCCCTGGCCGCAGGGTCCTTCCGGGACACCACCCGGGTGGCTGGCACCGCCCCATCCCTGGTCCGGGCGATGTGCGAGGGCAACCGGGATGCGCTGATCGAGTGCTTCGATGAAGCCCTGGAGATCCTCAACCAGGCTCGCGAGGAGCTGGAGCACAAGGACCTCAGCGCGCTGACGGAGGCCGGCTATGCCGCCCGGAAGCGCTACGAGGCTACGACGAAGCACGGGGATGCCACGGATCCGCGCCCGGTGATCCGCGTGAGCCCCGGGGCGAAGGGCTGGGTGGACCAGCTACTCAGCGCGGAGTCCATCGGCGCACGCATCGAGATTTTCTAGCCCCTCCGGACTCGCCACAAAAAGCAAGAAACCCCTGGTGGGGCCGAAGCCACCAACCAGGGGTTTGAACTCGTGCGCCCGAAGGGATTCGAACCCCTAACCTTCTGATCCGTAGTCAGATGCTCTATCCGTTGAGCTACGGGCGCAACAGGGCATAACTATACATGCCACCCCACAGAAGCAACAAATCGCAGCTCCTCGCACCAAAAAACGGAATTTTTGCGTGCCTAAACCTAGTGGTGGCCCGAATAATCGGCGTAACGTTGAAGGCCGACAACAAGCCACTCCAACGAAAGGAACACGCATGGCGACAATCAAGGCCGGCATCGTGGGGTACGGCAACCTCGGAAAGTCCGTCGAAGCCGTCATCAAGCAGACCAGCGACATTGAACTGGTGGGCGTCTTCTCGCGCCGCGACAGCCTCGACACCGACGCGCCGGTCATCCCTGTTGCAGACGTGGCTGAGTACGCAGACAAGATCGACGTTCTCTACCTCTGCCTCGGCTCCGCCACCGATATCCCGGAGCAGGCACCGGAGTTCGCGAAGTACGCCTGCACCGTGGACACCTACGACAATCACCGCGACGTCGCCCGCCACTACTCCGCGATGCAGGACGTCGCCGAGAAGGCTGGCAACGTCGCCGTCGTCTCCACCGGCTGGGACCCGGGCATGTTCAGCCTCAACCGCGTGTACGCAGCCGCCGTGCTGCCGGGCGCGCAGCAGAACACCTTCTGGGGCCCGGGCCTCTCCCAGGGCCACTCCGACGCCCTGCGCCGCATCGAGGGCGTTGCCTCCGCCGTCCAGTACACCCTCCCGGCCGAGGAGGCTCTGGACAAGGCTCGCCGCGGTGAGGCCGAAGGCATCACCGGCAAGAACGCCCACAAGCGCCAGTGCTTCGTCGTCCCAGAAAGCGACGACGCCGCGCTGAAGGAGCGGATCGAAAACGACATCCGCACCATGCCGGACTACTTCGTCGGCTACGAGGTTGAGGTGAACTTCATCAGCCAGGAGGAGTTCGACAAGAACCACACCGGCATGCCACACGGCGGCCACGTGATCACCACCGGTGAGCTGGGTGCGACCCGCACCCACCACACCGTGGAGTACACCCTGGAGCTGGACCGCAACCCAGACTTCACCGCAGCCGTGCAGGTCGCATACGGTCGCGCTGCCCACCGCCTGAAGGAGTCCGGCCAGACCGGCGCCTTCACCGTGCTGGAGATCGCACCGTACCTGCTGAGCGAGAAGTCCCTGGAGGACATGCTCCGCGAGGACGTCTAAGCACCTCACTCCGCCGCCAGGCTGGCGCGGACACACAGAAGGGTCGCCACGGAATGAACCGTGGCGGCCCTTCTGACGTCGTAGAAAGAAAAACAGCGCCGCGGCCACCCACCAGGGCAGCGACGACGCTGTCATAAGAGTGCGCCCGAAGGTGTCTGAAGTCACGACATAGTTGACACGGTGTGCCTGGCAGAACATTCCTGATGGTTGTCACATCAGTCGCGACATCGTTGACGCCCACCGATAGCACCGTTGCGGGATGATGGTTGTCACATCAGTCGCGACATCGTTGACACTGACTATGCAAGCGTGGCGCGAAGGCGGGCGGGGATCAGCCAGGCAGGGTGTCAGCCGCTTGCACAGCCCACGATTCAGCACAGGACGAGCTTCTGAGGCCTTGCCGTCGGCGTATGTGCCCCTCCCGCGCCTCACCGCAGAAATCATCACGGAGCACTACATCGACACGTCCCGTGATTATCAAAAACCATACTGGCGAAAAGGGGACCCGCCCCTGGTGTAAAAACACAAAACCGGCGCCGTTGGAAAATAAAAACCAAGGCGCCGGTTTGTCCATCATGTCGCGACTGAGCTGTCAACTATGTCGCGACTGATGACAGAGTGCGCCCGAAGGGATTCGAACCCCTAACCTTCTGATCCGTAGTCAGATGCTCTATCCGTTGAGCTACGGGCGCAGTACTCCAACAAGGCCACGCGACGGCACAATCCACTCGGACCACCACAGGCGCACCACACGCCCCACAACACTGTCCGAAGCTGAAAAACCCCAGCGCCTCACCACAAGAACTGGGCAGCTTGAAACCTCGAAGGTTTCGGCAGCTCATCAGCGAACAGCCTTGTTGAAGAGCGGAGACGAGAGGATTCGAACCTCCGGTCCGCGCAATGCAGACAACTCCTTAGCAGGGAGCCCCAATCGGCCACTCTGGCACGTCTCCAGCATCTGATCAGGACAGGACGAACCCGCCTGACTAGACGATTTTCAAGCATACACAACGGCCGGGAGGCAGACAAACGCCGCCGACCAGGCATTCCGGCGGAGTACGATGCCAGGCATGGTACGTTCCGATCTCTCCAAACTTCCCGCATACGTTCCCGGAAAGGCGCTGCCGGATGCGCTGCGGCTGGCTTCCAATGAGACGGCCGCAGCACCCCTGCCCGCCGTCCAGGAAGCGGTGGCGAATGCTGCGGCGGGACTGAACCGATACCCGGACATGGGGGTCGCAGCCCTGCGTGGCGAGCTCGCTACCTGGCTGTCCCGCACGCCGGGTGCGCCGGAGCTGACGGCGGAGAACATCGCGGTCGGTAACGGGTCGAGCGCGCTGTGCCTGCAGTCCATTCAGGCCACCTGCCAGGACGGCGACGAGGTCGTGTTCCCGTGGCGCAGCTTCGAGGCCTACCCGATCCTCACGCAGATCGCCGGTGCGCGGCCGGTCGCGGTGCCGCTGAGCAGTGATTTTTGCATCGATTTGGACGCCATGCTCGCCGCGATCACAGAGCGCACGCGACTGATCTTCGTGTGCAATCCGAATAACCCCACCGGCACGGTGGTGCCGCAGGCTCAGCTGGCCGAGTTTGTGGCTCAGGTGCCGGAGCACGTCCAGGTGGTGCTGGACGAGGCCTATATCGAATACGACCGCTCCGGGCTGGCCGGGGATGCGGGCACCAAGGGGGCCGGGGTGCCGGCCAGCGTGAACGGGCTGGCGCTGATGGCGCAATTCCCGAATGTGGCGGTGTGCCGCACCTTCTCCAAGGCCTATGGCCTCGCAGGTGTGCGCCTGGGCTACCTGGCGGGCTCCGAGGAGTTCGTCGAAGCACTGCTCAAGGTCGCGATCCCCTTCGGCGTCAACGCGCTGGCCCAGGTCGCGGGCCTGGAAAGCATCGGCGAGGAAGCGCAGCAGCAGCTGCAGCAGCGCGTGGCGGAGACGGTCGCCCAGCGTGAGCGCGTGACCGAATCGCTGCCCGAGGAACTCCAGGTGCCTTCACAGGCGAACTTCGTGTGGCTGCCCGTCGGCGAGAAGGCCGAAGCCCTGGAGGCGGCGATGAAGGAGGAGGGCATCCTCACCCGCTGCTTCGCCGGCGAAGGCGTGCGCATCACGGTGACCGATGAGACGGAGACCGAGGAGCTGATCCCGGCGCTGCGCCGCGCCCTGGCCCAGCTCTAGGCGCCGGCTCGGAACCACCGCACGCTACGGGTCAGCCCCGGCCCGACCTCCACCCCAAAAACAAAGAGCGCGCCACCTGCCCCGGTGGCGCGCTCTTTCCCTTGACCGAGCTACAGCGTCAGCCCGAAGACCGGGACAGCCAGCGCAAAGGTCACGATGGTGATCAGGACGATGCCCACGAGGTTGAGCCACAGGCCACCGCGCACCATGTCGCCGATGCGCACGTAACCCGAGCCGTAGGCGATCGCGTTCGGCGGCGTCGCGACCGGCAGCATAAACGCGGAGGTTGCAGCCAGCGCGACCGGGATCGTCAGCAGCAGGACGTTCATGTCGTTGCCGGCGGTCAGGCCCGTGCCGACGGCCACGCCGCCCATGATCGGGAGGAAGGCCGCGGCCGTCGCCGTGTTGGACGTGAACTCCGTCAGGACCAGGATGACGATGGCCGTCGCCGCGGTCAGCAGCACGATCGGCATACCGCCCAGGCCACGGGCGACCTCACCGATCCACAGGGAGAGGCCGGACTTGTCGAACATGGAGCTCAGCGCCAGGCCACCGCCGAAGAGCAGCAGCACACCCCACGGGACCTCCTTGGTGTGCTCCCAGTCCATGACGCGGCTACCGGAACCGTCGGCCGGCAGCATGTACATCAGGATCGCAGCGGTGATGGCGATGGTGGCGTCGTCGATATTGTGCTCCCAACCAGCCCAGTCGGAGATGACCGGGACGAAGACCCACGCCAGGGCGGCGAGCAGGAAGATGGAGCCCGCGGTCTTCTCCGCGCGGGACATCGCACCCATCTTCTCCAGCTCCTCCTGGATGAGCTCACGGCCACCCGGGATCTGGTCCATCTCCGGCTTGAACACCGTGATCAGCACGAGCCAGGCCAGCACCATGAACACGGCAGCCATCGGCACACCGACCAGCATCCACTGGCCGAAACCAATGTGGATGTCGTGGGATTCCTGCAGGTAGGCGACCATCAGGGTGTTCGGCGGGGTGCCGATGATGGTGCCCAGCGAGCCGATGGAGGCGGAGTAGGCGATACCCAGCATCAGGGCGGTGGAGAACTTCTTCTGCTTCGAGAAGCCACCCACCATGTCGGCGGTCAGCCCCAGCACGGACATACCGATCGGCAGCATTACCACGGCGGTCGCGGTGTTGGAGACCCACATGGACATGAACCCGGTGGCGATCATGAAGCCCAGCACCATCTGCTTCGGCTTCGTGCCCACCAGGGTCACGACGCGCAGCGCGAGGCGGCGGTGCAGGTTCCAGCGCTGCATGCCCAGCGCGAGGATGAATCCGCCCATGAACAGGAAGATCGTGGGGTTGGCGTAGGAGGGCGAGACCTCCTTAAACGGCACCACACCCAGGATCGGGAAAGCCACGAGCGGCACCAGTGCGGTGGCTGCCAACGGCAGGGCCTCGGTCATCCACCAGGCGCCCATCAGGACGGCGATCGCGGCGGTGATGCGCAGCGCGTCAGCGTCGAAGGGCCCCTTCTCCGCATCCGGGTGCGCCCTGTTCACGACGTCCGCGGCATCGGCCGGGAAGATTGCGTAGACGAGGATGGCGAGCAGGACGCCCACGAACAGGCCGACGACGGCGCGGCGGCGGGCCTTCTGCTCCTGTTCGGCACGCTCAGTGATGAGGTCGGCGTCGACCTTCTGCTCCGGGGCGGGCGCCGCCGCGGTGGCCGTGGTGCCGGTGTCCTGTGCATCGCGTTCGACCACGGTGTTCTCCGAATCGCGATTCTTGGGTGCGCTCATCAGCTCCCCCATTCTTATCTGGGCTAGCGCGCGGCTAGGCCGTGTTCGTGAGGTGGATCAACCGGTAGCCGGTTGTTGCGCTGCCGGTTTTCACCCCTATTGTCGGCTATCTTCAGCATTAATGAAAATTTCCCGGGCACCGTGTGTCGGATAGGTTCCTGTTCGACCCCCATATTTTTAGGACGTCTCCCCCTGAACGCTCGGTTATTAAGAGGTATTGATGAAAGATCCCACTCGGATTCCCGGGGTGATGCAGGTACTGCAGCAGGCGTGGGAGGCACAGCCGGAGCTTTCCTTCGCGGAGCTTTTCGCGCGCCTGGAGCCGTTGGGGTGGCCCGTAACTCTTCGGATGAGGAGCTGCTCGCGGCCCTGCATGCTGAGCTGGCGGTGCATCCGTGGGCTTTCGAGCCGGTCCGAAGCGGTGCTGGAGACAACGGAGCTGGAACCAAAGGCGCTGGGGACAACGCTGAGGGCACTGACGGCGCTGCAAGCACTGGGAATCCAGCCGCACCTCTGCGGGGCGGCGCTACCCCCGGGACCCAGCAGCTTGCCCGCGTCGAACTCGCTGCCAACGCGGGCGCCCCGGAACGGGTCGTCACAATCGGTGGCGGCTGGGTCGTGGTTCGCCCGGCGCGCTTCCCCACCCCACACGCCCGGCCCGCCACGGCCAGCCGTGGTGGTCGGTCCGGGGCATCCCGCCGCGGGGGACGGCGGAAGCAGCGCAGCTCGGCCGATGCTTCGGCTTCCCTGATGCAACCGGTGATGTGGGAGTACGAGGCGGTGTTGCGCTGCCGCCCAGGAGAGCCACTCCGGCTGCGCAGCGCGCAGGGTTCCGAGCACCGCTTGGGGCTGGTGCGTCGCATCACGGTGCTGGATCAGCCTGCTCAGCCGGAAGGCGTGCGCTCGCTGGGCGGCCTGCAGCACAGCCAGCTGAGCAACCGGGAGTACATGCTGAGCTTCGATTCGGGCGCAACGATGCTCGTGGACCGGCAGCTGTGGCTCACCCACATCGCCCGGCGCGAGGTTGCTCACGAGTTCCTGCGCTGGCGAGTCCTCAGCCGGGCCGAGGTTGGTTCCCCGCTGGCTTATCGCGCGCCGCGGGGCGAAGGCCAGGGACGGGCCGATGCTGCCATGGAGCTGACGGAGCTGGGTGCGATCACCCGCATCCTCCCGATCTAGGCTTGCTGCGGGCAGCGGTCCTCCGCCAAAGGGCGTATAGCTTGGGGGAACAATTCCCACGCCCCAGAGGAGCCTCTCATGACCACGCCCACCACATCCCAAAAGTTCACCCGCCTGGCCTTGGGTACCATCATGTCGATCGCCGGGGCGAGCCACCTCACGTTCGCGAGGAAGGACTTCCAGGCCCAGGTTCCCAACTGGTTCCCGATGGACAAGGACTTCGTCGTCCTCGCCTCCGGTGTAGCTGAGCTCGGGTTCGGCGCCGCGCTCCTTGGCCTCCCGAAGCAACACAAGCGCACGGGAATCGCGCTGGCGGCCTTTTATACCGCGATTTTCCCAGGAAATATCGCCCAGTACGCCGAGCGCAACGACGCCTTCGGCTTGGATACCGACGGGCGCCGGTTGGCCCGCCTGTTCGGCCAGCCTGTTCTCATCGCTGCCGCCCTCTGGTCCGCTGGCATCCCGCACCGCCGGTAGCCCCCTCCCACGGCGACTCAGCACCCAGCTGAACCAATACTGAATATTTGCCCGCCCAACGCATCTCTCCAGCGCTTGACGCTGCGCAATTCTCTCCTCGGGTCCGACGCGAGTGCTCAACTGCCCCCGAAAATGGTACGGTCACGTGGTGAACACCGCCTGGAAGATCTTTATTCGAGACCTCAAGCGTCTCGTGAGCGTCCGTAAAGTGTGGGTCATTCTCATCGGAGTCATGATCACTCCCGCGCTTTACTCCTGGGTGAACGTCGCAGCTTTCTGGGACCCCTACGGCAACACTGAAAACATCAAGGTCGCCGTCGTCAACGAAGATCGCGGCGCGTCATCGCCGCTCACGGGGTCGCTGAACATCGGCAACGAGGTCGTCGCCGAGCTCAAGGAAAACGACGAGCTCGGCTGGCAATTCATGTCCAAATCCGAGGCCGATCACGCCCTCGCCCGTGGCGACGTTTTCAGCAGCATCGAGATCCCTGACCGTTTCTCCCGGGATCTCCTCTCCACATTTCAGGGAACCTATAGCCAGCCGCAGCTGATCTACCGGCCGAACGAGAAGCTCAGCGCCGTCGCCCCGTTGATCACCGATGCCGGCGCGTCCGCGATCAACGACCAGATCACCAGCTCCTTCAAAAAGCAGCTGGGCGAGACGGCGTCCAAGAAGGTCCGGGAAGAGGGCAACAGCATCTCCGGGCGGCTCGACAACAGCAAGAACAAGGCCGTCACCGGGCTGGACGACACCCTCGTGACACTGGACGAGGGCCAGGAATCCCTGGACAAGATGAAGGGGCGCGTGGCCGGCGCCCGCCCCACCATCGCCGCCACCAAGGATGCACTGAACTCCGCTCATGGCACCCTTGAGGACGCTAAGTCCACCCTCGCGGAGGTCGATAAGTCCGTCGCGATCGTGCAGCGCATGGTCGCGGACTTCTCCGATTCCGCCGGCGACGCCTACGCCCAGAGCACTGCCGCCCTGGCTGAGGGCACAGCCGCCGCGAACTCCTCCGTTGCCGGGGTCAGCAGCGCCGCCGAGCAGGCCGGCCGACAGATCGCCGGCGCCAGCGAGCAGACCACCCAACTCGTCGACCTCGGGGACCGTAATATCGCGCAGCTCCGCGGTCTGATGGGTGCCGCGGGCGTGAGCCCGACCATCGCTGGTCAGCTCAACGCCACCATCGACGACCTGCAGCGCAGCAACGACGCCAACCGCCAGCTACTCGCAGACCTCAACGCCGCGGGCAAGAGCACCAGCGAAACCGCCAAGGTGCTGCGGGAAAGCTCCGAGGAGCTGACGCAGGCCGCAGCCGCCGCACGGGACTCCGCGAAGGGGCTGAACAGCACCACGGGAGACACGCTGCCCAAGCTCAACCGCGCGATCAACCGGCTGAGCGCGGCCACCGGCTCCTTCTCCGGGTCCTTGAGCTCCCAGCAGTCGCTGCTCAGGGAGGCCTCGAACGTCCTGGACGGCGTGGATCGGCAGATCGGCGCCACGACCGACGTCATTGATGACTTCAAGTGCAACCTCAGCAGCCTGCAGGACGGGGTCGAGAACGCGAAGACGGACGTCCTGGCCCTAAGCCTCGGCGACGACGAGGCCTTCCGCGCGGTCCGCGGGCTGAACTCCGAGGACATCGGGCAGTTCATGGCCACCCCGGCCACGCTGGTCAACGAGCCGATGTACCCGGTGAAAAGCTACGGCTCCGGAATGGCCGCCCTGTTCACGAACCTGACGCTGTGGATCGGCGCGTTCGTGCTGGTCGTCATCTTCCGCGTGGAGGTGGACACCGAGGACCTGGGTAAGAGGGCCCGCCGCGTGAGCGTCAGCCAGGCCTTCTGGGGCCGCTTCCTGCTGCTGGCAGCCTTCGTTGTGGGGCAGGCCCTGATCGTGTCCATCGGTAACCTGCTGATCGGCGTGCAGACCGTCAGCCCAACGCTGTACACGCTCACGAACGTGCTGGTCGGGTTCGGATACCTCGGGGTGATATACGGGCTTGTCTCCGCGCTGGGTCACATCGGCCGTGGCCTGGCGGTGGGTATGGCGTTCATCCAGATCCCGGGTGCCTCCGGGCTCTACCCCATCGAGATGACGCCCGACTTCTTCAAGATCGTTCACCCGTTGCTGCCGATGACCTACGGCATCGACGCCGCCCGCGAAACCATCGGCGGCTTCTACGGCACCCACTACTGGCAGGCGCTCGGGGTGCTGGGGTTGATGTCCCTGGCCTTCCTGTTCGTTGGCATGGTCGCCCGACGACGCCTGTCGCACGTGAACCTGATCCTGAACCAGCAGCTCGCCCGTTCCGGCCTGCTGGTCTCCGACAAGGTTCAGGTGGTCGGTTCCGGCTACCGGATGGCGGATGTCATCCACGCGCTGAACAACCACGAGCAGTTCAACGAGTTCACCGAGGAACGCACGGCGAAGGTGCTGCGGGACACGCCGAAGCAAATCCGCCGGACCGCCATCATCGGGCTGATCGGGCTCGCGGTGCTGGGCGTGGTCAACGCCGTCTTCGACACCGAACGCGCCACAATCTTCGCGATCGGTATCGCCTGGGCGCTGCTGATCATCTTCATCATCGGCGCGCGGGAGTACACCGGCCAGAGCTACCTGCACGCCCAGGAGCTGGGCGACCTGGATAGCGATGAGCTGCAGTACGTTGCCGCCACCCAGGCGGCCGGGTCCAAGGAATATACCTTCGACGACGAGCACGAGGAACATCTCGCGCGCGCCCACGCCGAGAAGGCCGGGGGCGGCGATGCGGCCGCCGACGGCGGCGAGGCTGCCGGTGGAAATAACGGTGGCAACAGCGACGTCGAGAAGCAGGAGGGCGAGAACTAATGAGCAAGATCCGCGAAATCCTGCACCATGACCTGCGGTCTGCCCGCAAGAACGTCATCACCATGATCGTGCTTTTCGGGCTCACCGTGGTTCCGCTGGTCTTCACCGTGTTCAACGTGCTCGCCAGCTGGAACCCCTTCGATAACACCGACGAGCTCAAGATCGCTGTGAGCAGCGAGGACGAGGGCCACGACACCGATCTCGCGCAGGTGAATCTTAACCTGGGCGAGCAGGTGCTGGCCCAGCTCAGTCTGAATAAGCAGATCGACTGGATCATCACCACCAAGGAGGACGCCCTCGATGGCACCCGCTCCGGCGAGTACTACGCCAGCATCGTGCTGCCGCCGAGCTTCTCCAAGGACCTGATGACCTTCTACATCGCCGGCACCGAGCCCACGGAGCTGACGATGTACACGAACCAGAAGAAGAACTCACTGGCCCCGATGATCACGGAGCAAGCAGCTACCGGCGCGATCGACCAGATCAACGAGTCCTTCTCCGAGGTCGTCAACAACGTCGGCCTGGGGCTGGTCAAGGACCTGAACAAGGTCCTCACGGAAGGGGACACGAAGGCTGTTCTCGACCGCATGGAAGCCAGCGTCGACGGGGTATCCCGCCAGCTGCGGCAGGGCAGCAACTCCGTGTCCTCGCTGTCCTCCCTGGTGGAGTCCACGATCCCGCTCGCCCAAAGTGCCGAGCGCATCACGGACTCCGCTGGGGCCCAGATGGATGCCCTCGACCTGAGCGGAACTGGCGGCTCCGGTGGCTCTGGCGGAGCTTCCGGCGCGAGCGACGAGGCGCTGGCCAACCTGGGCCGGACCTTCGCCGACGCGGCGTCGTCCCTGAGCGAGTCCCTCCAGGCCACCAGCGACAGCTACAACGCGGTGGGCAACAGTATCGACCGCGTCTTCGGGCGCGCGAACAGCAGCCCGGAGACCTCCGCGAACGCACTGGACCGGATGGCTGACCGCTTCGACGCGCAGCTGGGCGGGCTGAATGACCTGCGCAACACGCTGGAGACCCGCGTGGCCCCAGCACTGCCGATCACCGCGAAGCCCGCGTACCACGGGGTACTGAACAACATCGACGAATCTATCGCGCGGGCCACCGAGCTGCGGGACACCTTCCGCCGGTCCGCCAAGGACCTGCGCTCCGGGAAGACGTCCATGGAGCAGGCGCGGAAGGACAGTAAATCCGCGATCGCGAAGGCTGTCGAGGCCGTCGATAAGGCCAGGAACAGCTACGCAAACGACCTGCAGCCCCAGCTGGCAAAGCTGGGTGAGTCCGTGCAGCAGCTCAGCCAGAGCGTGCAGGGCGTGAAGGCGGATGTGGCGCGCGCGAAGGGCACGCTGGGGGACGCGTCGCTCGCGGACTCTTTGGGATCGATGCAGGCAGCCACCGCGGAGCTGTCCAAGAAGCTGAACCAGCGCGCGGATGATGCCGACAAGCTGGCCCGGGAGATCAAGCGGGCCGGCGAGACCGGCGATCTTTCCCGCCTGGCGCGGATGATCGGCAATGACCCGAGCCTGCTGGCGCAGCACATGGCCAACCCCACGGCGGTGAAGCGCGAACCGCTGAACGAGGTGAATAGCTTCGGCACGGGCATGACCCCGCTGTACGGCGCACTGGCGCTGTGGGTCGGCGCGCTGATCACCTCAGTCGTGGTGCACACGCGCATTTCCGAGCGCGGGGAAGAGACCGAGGAGGCGCTGGATCCGGAGCGCTACAGCCGCGCGCAGGCCTACCTGGGCCGGTTTGGGATCTTCGCGTTGATCGGCACGGTACAGAGCCTGCTGATGGCAGCTGGGTTGATCTTCTTCGTTGGCATCGAGCCCGCGCACC
The DNA here is from genome assembly GCF_000069945.1 of Corynebacterium urealyticum DSM 7109. NCBI lineage: Bacteria > Bacillati > Actinomycetota > Actinomycetes > Mycobacteriales > Corynebacteriaceae > Corynebacterium > Corynebacterium urealyticum. Next base: position 2,268,004 of record NC_010545.1, read on the forward strand.
CGTTCCTATTCACGCTGGCCTGCTGGCTGAGCTCCATGGTGTTCATGCTCGTGGTGTACACGCTGGTGATCTCCTTCGGTAACGCGGGTAAGGCGCTGGGCGTGCTGCTGCTGGTGTTCCAGGTCTCGGGCGCGGGTGGCGCATATCCGCTGGAGCTGCTGCCGGGCTGGTTCCAGTCCATGAGCCCGTTCCTGCCGGCGACGTATGCGATCCGGGCGTTCCGCGCCTCCATCGCGGGGATCTACCAGGGCGATTACTGGCTGGACATCCTGGGCTTGCTGGTGTTTGTCCTGCCGGTGCTGCTGCTGGGGCTGGTGCTGCGAAAGGGGCTGGACGGCTACAACCGGCGCATGGACGAGGGCATCGCGGAATCGAAGGTCCTGGCCTAGGGCGGACTCGCGGCCCGCTTGTGGGCCGGGCTCGGGCCTGCCCCGGCACCGTGTGCGGTTTAAAGGGGTACCGGGTAAGCTAACCCGCGCATGGAAGTATGGCAGAGCGGCCGAATGCACTGGTCTTGAAAACCAGCGATGGGCAACCATCCGGGGGTTCAAATCCCTCTACTTCCGCTGATAGCCAAAGCCCCGGTTCCTGATGGAGCTGGGGCTTTGTTGTATCTGTGCTGGTCAACTACCTATTTATCCACCAGCTCTAGTAGCTCACGGCACTCTATCGCCATCGCCCGTTGGGCAATAATTGGGCACAAGCGCCTGCTAAGTACGAGTCCGGCACGCGAAGTTCCCGAAACTAGATGCATCAGCGGAATCCAGACCCCGTGTCTGCGGCCGTTGCTAGGCTGGGCGCCATGAATTCCACCAGCACAAACACCGCACACGCCATCATCCAAACCGACCCGAAGGACCCCAGCTCGCTCGAGTGGCAGGCCATCGATAAGCCCCAGCCCGCCGAGGGCGAGGCTCTGGTCCGCATCCACTACGCCGGGCTCAACCGTGCCGACACCCTGCAGGCCCAGGGGCACTACCCGCCGCCAAAGGGCGTGACGGAGACGATCGGTTTGGAGGCCGCCGGCGTCGTCGAAAATCCGAACGGCGCGACGAAGCCGGACGGCACCCCGTGGCAGGAGGGCGAGGAGGTCGCCGTCCTGCTCAGCGGTGGCGGTTACGCCACGCACGCGGCCGTCCCCGCAGGTCAGCTGATGCCGATTCCGAAGGGCTACAGCCTCGCGGAGGCCGCCAGCGTTGTAGAGGTCGCGTGCACCGTGTGGTCGAATGTCGCTGATATTGCGGGGCTGCGTGAAGGCGAGCTCGCGCTGTTCCACGGCGGCGGCGGGGGCATCGGCCTGTTCGCCACACAGTACGCGCACGCCATCGGCGCGAAGGTCGCGGTTACCGCGGGCAGCCAGGCGAAGCTCGACGTGTGCCGCAGCTACGGCGCGGACACGCTGATCAACTACAAGGAGGAAGACTTCGCGGAGGTGCTGCGCGAGCTCGGCGGCGCGGACGTCATCCTCGACATCATCGGCGCGAAGTACCTGGACTCCAATGTGAAGGCCCTCGCGATGGACGGCCGCATGGTGATCATCGGCATGCAGGGCGGGGTGAAGGGTGAGCTCAACATCGCCCGCCTGCTCAGCAAGCGCGGCACGATCTCCGCGACGGGGCTGCGTTACCGCGATACGGAGGATAAGGCCCGCATCGTGCGCGGCACCCTCGAAGAGATGTGGCCCCTGCTCGAAAGTGGGAAGATTAGCCACCACATCGATCGCACCGTCCCCATTCAGGACGCCGCCGCGGCCCATCAGGCACTGTTGGCGGGCGAGGTCACCGGCAAGGTCGTGTTCGAGGTCCCGCAGAGCTAGGGCTCCGGCCTGGCGCGGGGCTGGGGCTCCGCAGGGCTAAGGCATAGCGCGGAGCCCAGCCTGGCGGGGTTAGGCCTGGCGTGGGGGCTCAGGCTGGCTCGAGGCTGGATCCGCGGGGGCTGGGCGCGGTGCTAGGGCGCCGGTCTGCGGCTAGCGCAGGCTCGCGACCGCGCGGAGCAGGCGGTTCACATCGCCCACCGTGTTGTGCACGCTCAGCCCCACACACACCGCCCCCGTGCTGGACTCGAAAACACCCATCTGCGCCAGCAACTCCGAATCACCCGGAGGAATCACGCTGGTGACTACACCCTGCGCGAACAAGCGGTCGTGCACCGCCTCCGCCGGCACCCCGTCGATGAAGAAGCTCAAGCGAGGGATGCGCTCCACCGAGTCGTAGTCGAAGTGCTCCTCGTACTCCCCCTCCAGGCCGATGACATGCGCGCCCGGCAGGCCGTGCAGCCCATCAACCACCATCCGGGCCAGCGCGTGCACATAGTCCTCCGCCAGGGGAAGCGCGCCACGCAGGCGACGTCGACGCGTCCCCCGCAGGGAGTCACCCTCCGCATCGGACGCTAGGTCCGCCAGGTGATCCACCGCTGCGGAAACACCTCCGAGCAGACCCTCGCTCAATCCGCCCAGCTCCAGCCACTCGCGGGCACGCTCCACCGACGGGTGCACCGCACCGCGCAGCGCGAGCCCACCTGAGCCGGGGTTGACGTCCTTATGAGCACCGAAACGGGCCGCCGAGCGGGCACGGGACTGGCGCGGCGGGTGAGGGAACAGCTCCCCCATCAGCTCCACCGAGCGGAAGACCAGCGCACCGATCGACGGGCCGCCGATCGTCGCGACGTCGAATGCTAGGACGTCCGCCCCCAGGTCAGCGATATCGATCAGGTGGAACGGGGCGATGGCGTTCGCGTCGACGACGAAGATGCCGTCCGACTTCGCGTGCACCGTACGTCCGATCGCGGCGACGTCTGTGACCGTGCCGACGTGTTCATTCGCCGCAGCCACCGCGACGACCGCGGTCTCCGGGCTCACCAGCTCCGTGTACTGCCAGGCGGGAAGGACACCCGTCGACAGGTCGGCCTCCGCCCAGCGGACGTCAGCGCCGTACAGGTCGGCGGCGCGCAGCCACGGGTCGATGTTCGCGCCGTCATCTACGCGGGAGAGGACGACCTGGCGGCCCAAGCGCAGGCGGTGAGACATGCTCTCCGCGAGCTGGTTGATCAACTGCTTGCGCGAGCTGCCCAGGATCACATGCTCCGGGCGGGCACCGACCAGGTCAGCGATCGCGACGCGAGCGGATTTGATGTGGCTTTCGCCGATGCGCGTGCCCGGGCTAGCGGCACGGCTGTGCTCCCCGTGGGTTTCCTCAATCGGGGCGGCCAGCGGGGCAGAACGGAAGGCGCGCGAGACCGCACCAGAGACGCGCTCGGGTAGCTGCGGGTCCGTCGCTGCGTTCATATAAACCCAGCCGTCTGAAAGGGATGTGTACAGACCACGCACCCTGGGGTTGTCGAACCGTGCGTTGTCGAACAAGCCATCTCCCTTCCTGGAAAAACTGCTGGCGCCGGCGTGAAACCGCAGGCCAACCGCATCAGCGACGACCCCGGGCTCCGTCACGCCAAAACAATACCAGCGCCACCTGACAACCTCCGACCCACAACCTCAGGGGTTCCAAGCTGCAACCCAAGGGGCGCTCGGCAGCGTCTCGGGCCCACAGCCGCGATTCCGATGCGCGCACCGCGCAAACTGCAGCGTGAGGGCGGGGAGACCGACACCACAGCGGGAGCCAACCCCGGCGCGCTTGAGCGACCGTGTCCGCACCTCCTATTAGAATGCGTTAGTCATGACAGACCTCAGCAGGATCACCGCAACCCACGACGGCGACATCCCAGCCTCGCGCTCGCAAACCTTCGCCGCCGCCTGGGACGATCTCACACGCGGCTTCCAGCAGCGTGAGCTCTGGCTCGCCCTCGGCTGGCAGGACATCAAGCAGCGCTACCGGCGCTCGGTTCTGGGCCCACTGTGGATCACCATCGCCACCGGTGTGATGGCCGCCGCCCTGGGTCTGCTGTACTCCCAGCTCTTCGGCATCGACGTGGCCGTTTTCCTGCCGCACGTTGCCGTCGGCCTGATCATGTGGGGCTTCATCGCCGGCTGCATCAAGGAAGGCGCAGAGGTCTTCATCTCCAACGAAGGCCTGATCAAGCAACTGCCTTCCGCGCTATCCGTGCATGTCTACCGGCTCGTGTGGCGGCAGTTCCTCTTCCTGCTGCACAACCTCGTGATCTGGCTGGCGCTGCTCGCGATCTTCCGCATCCCGGTCGGGTGGGAGGTGCTCCTGGCAGTGCCGGGGCTCGCGCTGCTCATCATCAACGGCGTGTGGGTAACCATGTTCTTCGGTATCGTCGCGACCCGTTTCCGCGACGTCGCCCCGTTGCTCGACTCCCTCGTCCAGCTGGCCTTTTATATGACGCCAATCGTGTGGACCGCACAAACCCTCACCGATCAGGGTGGTGCGGTCGCCGAGCGGGCAGCGCTGGCCAAGCTCAACCCGCTCTACCACTACCTGGAGATCGTGCGCGGGCCGATGATCAACGTGCCAGTCGAGGCGTCCTCCTGGTACATCGTTATCGCCATGACCGTGGTGGGTCTAGGCCTTGCCCTGTTGGCCATGCGGAAGTGGCGTTTCCGCGTGAGCTACTGGGTGTAACAAGGCGAACGGGTTGGCGTCCTAAAGAAAAGAAAGAACAAGAATGAAGCAGCAAGTCAGCATCGACACCTACAACGCCTGCGTGGATTTCCCGATCTTCGACGCGAAGACCAGGTCGCTGAAGCACACGTTCCTGGGCGCGGCCGGCGGCGCGATCGGGCGGAACGAGTCCAACACCGTGATGGTGGAAGCGCTGAAGGACATCAACCTGCACCTGCAGGATGGCGACCGCGTGGGCCTGGTTGGGCACAACGGTGCGGGTAAGTCCACGCTGCTGCGGTTGCTGTCCGGGATTTACGAGCCGACGCGGGGGTCCGCCGTGGTGCGGGGACGCGTGGCGCCGGTGTTCGACCTGGGTGTGGGCATGGATCCGGAGATCTCCGGCTACGAGAACATCATTATTCGCGGGCTTTTCCTGGGGCAGACGCGCAAGGCGATGAACCGGAAGATGGATGAGATCGCGGAGTTCACCGAGCTGGGGGATTACCTCGCGATGCCGCTGCGGACGTACTCCACCGGTATGCGGATTCGCTTGGCGCTGGGCGTGGTGACCAGCATCGATCCGGAGATTCTGCTGCTCGACGAGGGCATCGGTGCCGTGGATGCGGCGTTCATGGCGAAGGCGCGGTCGCGGCTGGTTGAGATGGTGAAGCGATCGGGCATCCTGGTGTTCGCTTCGCACTCCAATGAGTTCCTGGCGCAGCTGTGCGATAGCGCGCTGTGGATTGACCACGGTGAGATTCGGCAGGCTGGTCCGGTGGACGAGGTCGTGGAGGCTTACGAGGGGCCCGAGGCGGGGCAGCACGTGCGCAACGTCCTGCGCGACCTGGGGCGGTAGCTGGGCTGGGGGTAGCCGGGCTGGGCTGGCTGCCCCCATTCCACGTTTTGCAGAGTTTGATGCCGCTTTTCCCCGCTTTTCCGACCTCAAACTCTGCAAAACTTTCATTAGCACCTAGCTTCTGGCGCGCGAGCCCCGATTCACTAGGGCCTGCACCCTCGCCACAATGTCATCTGACTTCCTCATACTCTGGGCGCTGAGCCGCAACACTGCATAGCCCGCAGCAGTGAGGCGCGAGTTCACCTCGGTGTCCCACTCTCGCTGATCGGGTGCGGAGTGGTACGAGCCGTCATAAAAAATCATGATCCGCAGCGAGCGAGAGCCGAGATCCGCGGTGGCAACAGGGCCACGCTCATCGACCACTTTGAGTTGTGTTTCAAGGTCCGGGATCAAGGGTTTGAGCAGCAGGCGCACCCAGGTCTCTGGCGGAGAGTCCGCTCCGAGCTCGCAATATTTGAGCATCAAACGTTTGACGCGCACCGATGCCGGCAGGAACTCATCCATGCTGGCCAGCAGCAGTTCCGGAGTCTTGCGTGTGAAGGTGCACAGGGCGTCTGCAGCCTGAATGACCCGGATCTCAGTGTGGTTCAACAACCCTAATGGCCGCACATTCCATGCGCACTTCTGCAGCGAGACATCTTTGAGGAACTGGGTTGCCGCCATGTATATCGGAGCAACCGGCAATTCTGGCAAGAGCTCATCAACCTCGCGGATAGGGGCGAACCGCTTACGCACCGTGCTGACTCGAGCCTCGGAATCTGCATGTGACAAACCCCTCGAACTCGGGGTGAGCATGTGTGCTGGGGCACCGTGGTGAAAATAAGGAAAACCCCTAACGGCTAGGGCTGAGATCCCTCCCGCGACCCAGCTCGGGTGGGCATTGAAGTGGCCCCGCACCCGTACCTCGTGAGGAATTTTGAGCGGAGCGCGTCGCCTAGCGCCATTGAGGATCCTCTGTCGCTGATCCAGCGTTGGAGTGCGATCTGCTGCCCGGAGGAGTTCCGTAGGCTTAGCGATCCACGTGCCAAAAGTGCAGCATTCGAAGTAGTTGTACATTTCGGCTCTCGTCACCCCGAGCTCTCTGAGCTGCTTCGGAGTCCTAGGAACCTCCTGGAACTGCTTCGCCGTGAAATGAATTGGACTGCGCATGCTCTCCCCTCAATCCCGCACTGTTGGGCGCGTATCCCATAGTTCTGATGCCGGGTCCCTGAATCCCCCACACTCTCTTAGACAACAATCCACTCTGTTTGGTTCCCGCCAGTGCGAATCTCACTCCCACCCCGCTGCGTTTTGCAGAGTTTGATGCCGGAAAACCTCGCAAAAGCGACATCAAACTCTGCAAAACGCAATGGGGCTCTGGTGCCCCAGAGCCCCGAGCACCCCCGGCAGCCGAGCCCGGCGCGCGTCGCCAGAGCCCGCACGCAGACCGGGTAGAGTAGCACCCATGAAACGCGCGCTCCGAGGACTCAAAAACGCTGCCACCAGCACTATCGCCCGCATCACCGGCTCCCAGGGCACCATCAACACGACCGCCCACGCCTCGGGACGCACCACCACCGCCGGCCCCCGTGCCTCGGCGCACCACACCGGCCCGCACACCCAGCACAACCCAGCCGCAGACCACACGGCACCCAACCCGGGGCGCTATGCCATCGACCCACGCGGCACCATCGCCGCCGTGATCGTCACCCATAACCGCGTTGACCTGTTGGAACGCAGCCTCGACATGGTGGCCAAGCAGACCCGTCGTCCCGACTGGGTCATCGTCGTGGACAACGGCGCCGACCCCGAGGTAGAAACCCTGGTCCACGCAAAGCTCGGCGGGGAGCCGCAGTCCCGTCGCGCGTCCGCGGAGATCGCCGCCCGCCGTTTCGCGGAGATCCAGACCGTCGGGGCGGCGATCACCAAGGCATCCGAGGAAGTTCCCGACGGCGCCGCTGCCAACGACAACGACGACGCCACCCCGTCGACGTCCGCGTCCAGCTCCCCCTCCGCCGCTTCGGGCGACGTCCCCCAGCGACGTCCCCGCCCGATGTACCTGCCCAGCCGCACGAACCTGGGCGGCGCGGGCGGCTTCGCCCTCGGCTTCCTCGCAGCACTCGCCCTGGGCGCGGACTCCATCTGGTGCGCCGACGACGACGGCCGCCCGGCCGATGAGAACGTCCTCGCCACTCTGCTGGACGTCGCCGAGCGCGAGCAGCTCGCGCAGGTATCTCCGCTGGTCACGAACATCAATAACCCGGATCGCCTGGCCTTCCCGCTGCGCCAGGGGCTGACGTGGCGCCGCCGCGTCTCCGAGTTGGAGGGGGACTTCCTCCCTGGCATCGCGAGCCTCTTCAACGGCGCGTTGATCTCCGCCCGTGCAATGGAGATCATCGGTGTGCCGGATTATCGGCTGTTCATCCGCGGCGACGAGGTCGAGTACCACCGCCGCATCGTCCGCAGCGGTCTGCGCTTCGGCACGAGCCTGACCTGCGCTTATGCACACCCGGATGGCTCGGAGGAGTTCAAGCCGATCCTCGGCGGACGCATGCACACGCAGTACCCGGACGGCCAGTTCAAGCGCTACTTCACGTACCGCAACCGCGGTTACCTCATGTCGCAGCCGGGCATGCGGCGGTTGCTGCCACAGGAGTACGCGCGCTTCGCGTGGTTCTTCCTGGTTCAGCGCAAGGACGTCGCCGGCTTCCGCGAGTGGCTCCAGCTGCACACCTTGGGCCGCCAGGAGCGCTTCGAGCGCCCAGAGTAGAGGGTCACGGCGCCTATCCCGCCCGCTAGTTGCGGAAGATCACGAAGCGCTGGATCAGGAAGTTCAGCACCGTGGCGGTGCCCTGCGCGATCACGAAGGAGATCAGGCGCACGACCAGCGGCGAAAAAGCCGTCTGGCTCTCCAGCAGGGGGATTAACAACGGTTTGTACAGGCCGACCTGCACCACAAAGGTCAGCGCATAAGTAATCATCGTGATCACGAAGCGCTTGGTCGAGGGCGCAGCGTTGAAGGTCCAGCGCCGGTTGATCATGTACGCCGTGAGCGTGCCCAGGATGAAGCCGATGGTCTTCGCCACGGTGTCACTGAAACCGAACAGGAACGTGAAGATCGCGGTGGAGCCGAAGTCCACGATCGCGGACAGCCCGCCGGTCAGGATGAAGCGGAAGATCTGTTGGTTCAGTCCGATGTTGTCCTTCACGACGACGTCACCCTCTCCGGCCTCGGCGCCAACCGCACCGTTCGCCGTCACTTCAGCGCCCGACACCCCAGCGCCCACCGCACCGTTTGCCGCCGCATCGTTCGCCGCCATGCCGTCCATCTCACCGCGCGCGTCGCTGGTCACGGACTGTTCTGGCCGCTTGCTGGTCACTTGGGCTCCTTGGTTTCGGTCTTAGGGGCGGCGTTCGCGGCGTGGCCTTCCGAGCCACCCGCACCCTTCGGCCCCTTGTTGCGGAACGTCCAGAGCTTATTGAAGAGGAAGTTCGCAGGCACCGCCACGATCACGCCGATGAAGTTACCCCAGTAGGAGCGGGTGCGCAGGCCGGTGGAGTTATCGAAGATGTCCTCCGGCAGCCCGATCGGCGAGTTCGTGTGCACCACCAGCGTGGACACCGCGAGTGTGATCAGCAGCCCGAAAACCCCCACGGCCATGAACTGCGGCAACTGGATCCACCAGGGCTGCTTGTGGTGGCCCTTGAAGGTCCAGTAGCGATTGAGCACAAAGTTCCACACATTCGCCACGAGAAAAGCCAGCACCGAAAACAGGTGGTACCAGCGCATATTCCACTGGGTGTTGAGCAGCTGGAAAAGCACTTCGAGATCGTCGATTCCAAAGCCCCGGTCGAAGAACTTCTTCGCCAGCACGAAGACCACCTGGTTGACCACGAAGCCGCTGGCGCCGACGAGGCCGAAACGCACAAACTGCCGCGCGATGGCCTTGGAGCGAGCCAAACGCCCCGCGGGCGTAGGCTTCGCGGCCGTGCGCGGCTGCAGCTTGGTGTGGTCGTTGGGAGTCTCTGGCACGGAGGTTAGATTACGCGTATTTCCTGGCCGATTGTTATTCCCTCGCCGCCTGTTCGGGCGTTATATTGGCCACTCCCGTACTGGACAGTCGCGCTGCCGTGACGGCCGCACGCTGATTTTTACGACGCCGCCCCCGGCTTTGCGTCCATGTCACGGTCCACGCCGCGCGGTAACACTGATCGGCTCTGCCAGCGCGAGCCCCGCCCCTGCACCCGCAGTCCACGCCGACCAGTACCCCGGTTTAGTCCTGCAGGCGGATCGGTACCCAGCGGGGCTGGTCGGGCTCGTTTTTCAGCCGGCGCTTCCGCACCGCTTCGAATGCCGCCCAGTCCCGGTTCCACGTCCGCACCCCACGCGCCAACGCGAGCACGCTGGTCACGACCTTTTCCGCGTCCTCGTCCAGCCCCTGCGGCGGGTGGCCCTCGACCGGCTCGATGGGGCGAACCTCTCCCCATCCGGTGGAGCGCTTGCCCCCGTTGGCCTCCTCGAACTCGGCCTTCGCCGCAGCAACCGCGGCCTCAGCCGCTTTCTGGCTGGCGGCGACATCCACGAGGTGGAGCTCGCCTTCCGCCAGGCCGCCGTAGCTAATGTCCCCTTGCGAGTCCTCGGTGAGGAAGACCGGGTGCACGAGCAGCAGCCGCGCCATCGCAGCCGGGTCCTCGCGATCTTCAATCCATTCGGCCTCCCCCGCGAAGCCCTTCACCCCGTCGGGCCCCAGCAGCCAGGCGCCGGAAAAATCGCCGCGCGTCAGCTCCGGATCGGTCTCGACCTGCCAGATCGCGGTCGTCTCCCCCACCCGGCAGGCGACGAGCACGGGCGGGTAATACGTGATCGGCCCTGGCGTGTCTTCCGGCCGGTCGGAGGGCGCCACCGCCAAGGTTGGGGTGGGTGTCAACGCCACGGCGCTCGAAACCTCGGTGCTCGAAGTCTCGGCGCTGGAAACTTCGGCGCTCGAAGACTCGACGCTGGGGCTCTGTGCTTCACTCGCTGGGCTCATGGCCTCGATCTTAGCGACCTCCCCAGACACGCCGTGCCCGCACGCAGACTCAGCTGCGCACCGCCCGTTCCTGGGTCTTCCGGTCCGCCACCACCGCGAGCGCACCAATCACCCCGGAGATCACACCCCACGCGGCATTCGGGTGCTTCACGCCTCGGGATTCCAGCGCCTTCACGCCAGCCCGCTGGATCGCGCGGTCGATGCGCACCCCCACCGTCACGGCAAGGACAAGCACCACCGCCGCACCTGGCAACACGGCGTAAGGCGGCAGGCTGAATACCCGGTCCCACCAGCGAGGATCATTCGGCGGCCAGATTTCCTCTGCGTCCTCCCCGTCCTCGTCGGCCGCACCGTCGCGAACCGCACCGTCATCGACCACGCCGTTTGGGACGACGTCGTCGTTAAAGGCATCGCCATCGACGGCGACGTCCTCCCCCGCAGCCAGGTCGGCGACGTCGCTGTCCTGCGGTACAGCTCCCTCCTGCTGGCGGGCGCGGGCGTCGTCGAGGAGCTTGCGTAGCTCGGCGGTCTGCTTGCTCGCGTGCGAAAATTCCTCCTTCGCGAATTCCATCGTTTCGGCAGTGGAACGCAGCACGTAGGGGCCGATCCCGGCGACCAGCGCGGCGCCCCGGAGCAAGCCACGGCCCCGGCCGGCGGGCAGGAAGTCCTTGATGCCATAGAACGCAGCCGTGCCTGCGGCAGCGGCCAGAGCTTCAAACGCGAGTGGTGGTTTCTTCATGCTCAGCATTTTACCCCGGCAGCCAGGCGCCCCCTTGGCTAGACCACAGCGACCGACGGGGACGTGTCTGCAGCCCCGGCTAGAATTTCTAGGCATGGCAGGACTCTTCGAAAAACTCAGCACAGGCCTCTCCAACATCGTCGGCAAGCAGCCGAAAGAGCAGAAGGAGCCACCGCTGCGAGTCGGTGGCGTCGGGGAGGAAACGACCTATGAGGCAGCAGAGCGCACGCAGCTGCCATTGAACTCGTGGATGACGCGAATGATGGCCCAGGAGCTGCCGATCATGGATTCGGTGAGCCGCCAGCGGGTGCGCGATATCCTGCGCGACTACGACGGGCCGGAGATCACCAGCATCGAGGAACTCCCGGAGGAGATCCGCACAATTATGGACCTGTACTAGCGAAACCGGGCAGCGCGCAGACATGCGCCTAAAGCGCAGATATACTGGTAATTAGCTATTTGTCATACTCGCGGTGCCCGCTTGATGTCGGTTCTGTCCCCGGCATGGCGCTGCCGTGACAGACATGTTGAAGAACGAAGGATTCTAATGCGTTGTGCACTCGACGTTGTGGTTACGGCCGTCGCGCTGTGGCTGGTCACCCTGGTTATTCCTGGAGTGTCAGTGATGGGCGGTATCGGCGCCTTTATTTGGGCCGCACTGGTGTTCATGTTCGTCAACGCCTTCATCGCCCCGGTCGTGCGGCTGCTGAGCCTGCCGCTGCGGATCCTCACCCTGGGGTTGTTCTCGCTGATCGTGAACGCGCTGCTGTTCTCGCTGGTCGGTTGGATCTCTAGCGGCATCGGCAACGGCCTGGTGGTCAGTGGCTTCTGGGCGGCGTTCTTCGGCGCGATCTTCATGGCCATCGCCACCTGGATCGTGGAGGGCACGCTCAAGGCGATTGGCATCGGTTCCGCCCTCTAAGCTCGCTAAAGGTTCCCGTAGCGCGCCCCGCCCGGCGCGTGAGCCTGCCCTCCCACGCGTCGCGGGAGTGAGATACGCGACATCATGGATTTGTACTAGCGAACCGACTGTTTTAGCAGGCTATTCGCAGCCTGCGGCGCTACGCTTGAAAGCCATGAGCATCCATACAACTACAAAGACCCTGACCGGTTGGGGCCGCACTCAGGCCACCACGGCAGAGGTGCTGTCCACGCCAGATGTGGAGACCATCGCGAAGGCCGTGGCCCAGGTCGCGGACGATAATGCGGATAAGCCCAGCCACCTGAAGCGCGGCGTCATCGCCCGCGGCATGGGCCGCAGCTACGGCGACCCGACCAACAACGCCGGCGGTCTCGTCATCGATATGCGGGAGCTCAACAAGATCCACGACATCGACCCGGACACGGCGATCGTGGACGTTGATGCCGGGGTGACGCTCGACCAGCTGATGAAAGCCGCCCTGCCCTACGGCCTGTGGGTCCCCGTCCTGCCGGGCACCCGCCAGGTCACCATCGGTGGCGCGATCGGGCCGGATATTCACGGCAAAAACCACCACTCCGCGGGTTCCTTCGGCGACCACGTCCTGTCCATGGAGCTGCTCGTCGCCGACGGCCGCGTCCTGCACCTGGAGCCAGAGGGCACCCCGGATGACCCGAAGGGTGAGCTGTTCTGGGCCACCGTCGGAGGCATGGGCCTGACCGGCATCATCCTGCGTGCCCGCATCGAGATGACGCGCACGGAGACCGCCTACTTCATCGCGGATGGCGACCTGACCCACTCTCTCGACGAGACCATCGAGTTCCACTCCGATGGTTCCGAGCGCAACTACACGTATTCTTCCGCCTGGTTCGACGCGATTTCGGGTGGCTCCAAGCTGGGGCGTGCGGCGATCTCCCGTGGCTCGCTGGCAACGCTGGACCAGCTCAAGGAGCTGTCGCCGAAGTTGGCGAAGGACCCGTTGAAGTTCAACGCCCCGCAGCTGATGACCGTTCCGGATATCTTCCCGAACTTCACGATGAACAAGCTGTCCATGATCGCCATCGGCGAGCTGTGGTGGCTGAAGTCCGGCGAGTACCGCAACCAAGTGCAGAACCTGACGCAGTTCTACCAGCCGCTGGATCTCATCGGCGAGTGGAACCGCGGCTACGGTTCCAAGGGCTTCCTGCAGTACCAGTTCGTCGTCCCGACGGAGGCAGTGGAGCCGTTCAAGCAGATCATCAAGGATATCCAGGCCTCCGGCCACTACTCCGCGCTGAATGTCTTCAAGCTCTTCGGTGAGGGCAACCGCGCACCGCTGAGCTACCCGATGCCGGGTTGGAACGTCTGTGTGGACTTCCCGATTAAGCCTGGCCTCGGCAAGTTCCTGGACGACCTGGATCGCCGCGTCATGGAGTTCGGCGGCCGCCTGTACCTGGCGAAGGAGTCCCGCACCTCCGCGGAGAACTTCCACAAGATGTACCCAGGCATGGAGGGCTGGCTGAAGACCCGCCACAACATCGACCCGACGGGCGTATTCGCATCCGATATGTCCCGCCGCCTCGAGCTGCACTAAACACCGACGAGCCTTTTAAAGGAGTTATTTCATGATTGATGCTGTTGGAAAGCCACAGTCCATCCTGCTGCTCGGCGGTGCGTCCGACATGGGCCTGGCCGTGGTGGAGGAGTTCCTCTCCCGTGGCCCGGCGCGCGTGGTGCTCGCTGCCCGCGAGGGCGAGAGCTTGGACGACGCCACCCGCCGTTGCCAGGCCGCCGGTGCGTCTGAGGTGGAGACCCTGGCCTTTGATGCGGTGGATTTCGATTCCCACCCGGCGGTGATCGACAAGGCCTTTGCCGCCGGCGATATCGATATCGCGATCGTCGCGTTCGGCATCCTGGGCGATAACGAGAAGCAGTGGCAGGACCAGAAGCTCGCCGTACAGGCAGCCCAGGTGAACTTCACCGGCGCGGTCTCGGTCGGTGTGCTGCTGGGCCAGAAGATGAAGGAGCAGGGCCACGGCCAGATCATCGCCTTCTCCACCGTTGCGGGTGAGATGGTGCGCCGGTCGAACTTCGTGTACGGCTCCACGAAGGCCGGCACGGACGGCTTCTACCGCCTGCTCGGCGAGGCGCTGCGCGGCACTGGTGTGCGCGTGCTGACCGTCCGTCCGGGCCAGGTCCGCACGAATATGACGAAGGATTTGGACGACGCCCCGCTGACCGTCGATAAGACCGATGCGGCGAAGGCGATCGCGAAGGCTGTGGACGATAAGAAGACGATCGTCTGGGTCCACCCGCTGTTCCGCCCGATCATGCTGGTGCTGAAGCACCTGCCGATGTGGGTGCTGCGGAAGCTGCCGATCTAGCGGGATTGGCGTAGGAGCTCCGCGAAGAGCGAAACGGGCCAGCACGGTAAGCGTGCTGGCCCGTTTGTGTTTCCTAGCTACAGTGACGGCCTGCGCCGGGGCCACCGGCAGCTCGACGCTAGGCCGTGGTCACCCAGCAACACGACACTAGGCCGTGACCTTGGCGCAGACAGCGCCCCGGCTGGACGTCCTAGTCCTCGGCTTTCGGAAGGTCGCGGTGGGCGAGGACGTGGCCGACAGCGTGCGGGATCGGGCTGATGAACTGGTAGGTCTTCGTGTGCTGGCGGGTGCCCATCGCGATGCGCGGGGCCTCGCCGACGACCTGCATCGGGTTCAGCCCGGCGTAACCGTTGGCAGCGGAGGCGTGGAGCATATCCTTGGCGATCGCTCGGGCGCCTGGGGTGGCGGCGTAGCGGTTGCAGACGAAGTCGTCGATATTGCAGATGTCGAGGACACGGTCGCCGAGCTTGCCGTAGCCGCGCATGGCGCCGAGGATGCCTTCACCGTCGCGCAGCGTGCCGCCCTTGTGCTTGCTCTCTGGCCCGTTGTGCGGGTTGGCGATCAGCGCGGCGGTGGCGAAACGCTTGGCCGGGATCGGGCCGCGACCTGCGTTGATGTCCGCGATGATGTGGGAGGCGATGTCCGAGCCTTCGGAGAACCCGACGAGCGCGAACTTCGCATTCGGGCAGTGCGCGGCGGTCTGGGCGATGAGCTGGCGGGCCTTCGCGTAACCCTGGCGCATGGACTGGTCGTAGCTCAGGGTGAAGAAGGGGGTTGCTCGGTAGCTGACGGTGCGCTGGGCGATGCCATGTGCACTGAGCTGGTTAGCCACCTGCCCGACGAGGAAGCCGTGCGGGACGGAGTCTGGCACACCGTCGACGGTATTCCCGCCGCCGGGGATGGCAATGACCATGGTGCTGGTGCAGGCGCCCTGCGCGGTTGGGGTGAAGGCGAAGCCGGAGCCGACTGGGGCGGCATCCGCGCTGGCCAGCAGGCCGTTATTCGCCCCGCCCCCGATGGTGGCTGCCCCGCCGAGTGCGAGCACTCCGGTCAGTGCAGCGGCGGCCAGCTTTGCTGCGAACTTCTTCATCCCCACGGTTGTTGCGTCCTTTGGTAACTATGCCCGGATATCTACAAGTAAAACTTAATACATTATGAGCATTTTGGTTACTCGGGGCCGCCGGGCATGATAACGCCCCTCCGACCGGCGGGCTTGTCTTCAGCTGCCGGTAGAGGGGCGGGGACCGTAAGGGGGCGGGGACCGTGAGGGGCGACGTCCCTGGGGAGGACGTCCGTCATCGCGACGTCGTGGCTGACGACGGCGCCGACGACGTCCCTGCTCGCGGCGTTACTTGATGCGCGCGAGGTTGTGGACGTAGCCGTCGTAGGACTTGTAGACGTAGTGGGTTCCACCGGCGAGCTGGCCGATGAGGTGGCGCTTCCCGTCGCGGCCCAGGAGGTAGAGCGGCGCACCGGAGTCACCCGGGCGGGACGGGATGAGCCCGGAGACGTCCTGGGTCTTTTCGTTCACACGGACGATGGGGCCGCAGGTCAAGCCGGTGGTGTTGCCTTCCTTGCAGGCAATGCGCCCGACCATGCCCTGGTGGACACGCAGCGGGGCGCCGAAGGGTGCGCTCACTGCACGGCGATGGATGGCGCGGGTCGCAGCACTAGCTGGCTGGTGGACTGGGTGAACCCGGTCCAGGTGGACAACGTTGTACTGCACCTTGACGTTCGGCTTGAGGCGGAAGTAGCCGAAATCGTTGATGAAGTGCCCACCGGGGCGCTTGTTGCCCTGGACGATGTGCCAGCCGGCGCGGACGTCGGCGGCGTCCGCAATGACCTGACCCTTGTGGCGGATCTGGGTGACATGGCCGGAAATGCAGTGACCTGCGGTGACGGCGTAGTTTGTGTGCCCCCGACGGACGACGTTGGTCACCGTGCAGGGGTTGACGGAGCCGTCGGCGCGCTGGACCCAGAAGCTGGCGCCGCCCCGGATGATGCGGGACTGGTTGAAGCTCATCCCGTCGAGCCGAGCCTCTGAGCTGCCGAGGGAACTACCCAGGGAGCTGCCGCTGGAACCGCTGGATCCGCTGGAGAGGCTGGAGCCACTAGAACCGCTGCTGGCCGCCGCAGCGATGGGCTGGCCGGTACCCAGCATGAGGCCGGTGGCGGCCAGGATGGTGGCCGCTGCTGCTGCGAGGCGCTTCGCCGCGTTCTTCAATGACATCCCCTCGTGGATATGCTGCGCCACCCCTAGGTTGAGCGGTGCAGTTGGATAGAAGCTTTCACTATACTTTCTATCGGGAAATTTGCAATAGATATTGTGCAATTCATGTGCACAGCCACAGCTTATACCGGGGAGCTACCCGCGGTGGGGCGCAAGTGACGCGTAACCAAGCGGGGCAAAGACAGGCCACCGAGCGCAGCACAGTCCTGGATTCACGCGGAACACATCAACCGCGACCGCGCGAGCTCCCAGCTACCCGGCGCGTCGAGTGCGCCGACGATGCTGACAACGGAGCTAATCCCCGCCGTAATCGCCGCCGTCTCCGCCCTCAAACAGGAAGCTCAATCCGATGGCGAACGGCAGCATGAAGAGAATGAAGATGAATGTTTCATGCTCCCCAGCCCAGGCCTGCAGGCTATCGATGATCCCCATTGTTGCCCTCCAGTCGATTTTTCTCTTGAGCTCCCGCGCGCCAGCGAGCGCGGAGCCGGGAGATTTGCCCGACAAAACCGACAATACCGCGGAGGCGACGCGTGCGCGAGGGTTACGACAGCAGCTCTGTGGACGTTGTAGTCGAGGACGAATAAAGGTTGTCCCCGCTAGCGCGGGGAGCACAGATTCGGAGGGAGGTCGACAAGCCAGTGCGCCGGCTCATCCCCGCTGGCGCGGGGAACACCGTAGCGTGTCGTGGGGCGAGGCCGCCGACCTGGGCTCATCCCCGCTAGCGCGGGGAGCACCGTGATGGGAAGTTGATGACGACGGCGCCGTACCTTGGTGGTGAGCCGGTGCCGGATGTAGCGAAGCTTGTGAAGCACTCGGTGTGGGGGTGGAGGCATGGTGATGGCGAAATTCAGCCTGATGCGCCACGAAACGGGCACACGTTCGACTCTGTACGTCGGAAGGGGACATTCTTTCCGAGATCATGGTCTGACCAGGAAATCGCCGAAGCGATCACCACCACGATTGAAAGCCCGGATTTCGTGAAAGCGCGAGCGGTAAGACGCGTCGTGTATCGAGACATTAACGATGTGATGGTCACTGTTGAATGGGACTATGTAAAGGGAACGGCGAAGGGCAACACTGCTTACCCAACGTTCGGGAATGGAGTGGCAAGGTTCGTTCCATCCAAAAATGAGAGGGTAGAGTGGAGTCAGGATCATGAAAAGACTATGAGAAAGGCAAGGAGAGTGATTCAGGAATGAGAGTTGAAGAAGCTGTTCGTGAGTTGCTCGACTTGCCGGAGTTGTCTGACTCTGGAGCGCGATTTCGATTGGAGTGCGGTGAAGTCGCAGACGCTGCATCTTATCTGATCGAAGATGTCGCGGAAGCTGGTGTAGACATCACGAATGAACAGAGGAAAGCCCTTCTTGAGGGACTCATGGAGTATGCGCGCGGTGATAACGATATTTACGAAGCCTACGCACGCTTGCTCGCCTGAATAGGGGATCGCTTAGTCCGCTATATATGGCCACCTCTCCGTGAGGTGGTTTTGTGCTATCTGGTGACTTTTGTGGCGGTTCGATTCCGCTGTAGCGCACGTACCCCGCACCCTGGTGGTGGCGGGGTTTTCTCATGCCCAACAAGCCGGCGGATTCTAGGGGTCGTTGCAACATTTCCTAGCTTTCAGCTAAATCTAACAGCTCCGCCATCCGCTCCGCAGGAGTAGCAAAACCCAACGTCTTACGCGGCCGACAATTCAACCGATGAGCAACAAGCTCCAACTCCTCCCGCCCATAAACACTCAAATCCGCACCCTTCGGAAAATACTGACGCAACAACCCATTAGTGTTCTCATTCGTCCCCCGCTGCCACGGCGACCCCGGATCACAGAAATACACCGGACAATCCGTCGCAATGCTAAACGACCTATGACCAGCCATCTCTGAACCCTGATCCCAGGTCAACGACCCCCGAAGATGCTGCGGCAACGTCATAATCGCCTCCACCAGCGCATCACGCACCGCCACCGCACCATGCCCATCCGGCAAATGCAGCAACATCACATACCGCGTCGTCCGCTCCACCAACGTCCCAATCGCAGACCTTCCACCTGCACCGATAATCAGATCACCCTCCCAATGCCCCGGCACAGCCCGATCCTCAACAACAGCAGGACGATCAGCAATCATGATCATCGGATCAACAAACCGACTCCTCGCAACACGCTGACCACGCGGTTTACGCCGCGTCCGCCCCGTACGAAGGGCATGGGCCACCACCTTCTTCAACTCGCCTCTGGCCTGGCAGTACAGCTCTTGATAGATCGTTTCATGACTCACATGCATAGTCTCATCGCCAGGGAATTCCCTGCGCAACCGGCCAGCCACCTGCTCAGGGGAAAACTCCATCCGCAACCACTGCCACACCTGCTGTTTCAACCGCGGATTCGCCGCAATCTTCGACACCTTCGGCCGAAACCTCCGAAGCGTTGACTTCCGGTGCGCCTCAAACGGGCGATAAATGCCATCATCACCACTATTGCGACTAATCTCGCGCGAAATCGTCCCCGGATCACGCCCAAGCTCACGCGCAATCGCCCGAACCGATAAATTCCGATTCACCCGATCCGCGATGCGCTCCCGCTCCACCAACGACAAGTACCGCCGGTCAATCACCTTCTCCACCGCAGCCTGCGGCAGCACCTCCACCGGAACACTGACCCGGCCATCAACATACGCAAGAACCTGCATAAGCCGTTTATAGCGATAAACTGCCTGACCATCGGGCACAAACGGCACACGCCGACCACGTGTTTTAATCACCCCCTTATCAACATCAAGCGCACCACGTAACCCCATCCCACACGCAGCTGCAGCAGAACGACGATCCAACCCACAGGCCCGAAGCTCCAAATACTCCACTCGCCGCGCCGTAGCCACAGCCCGCCGACCCTCAGGAGCAGGACGGGGCCGCGCACCAATCGATATCCCCACCCGGTATACCGACGAAGGATTCACACCCAACCGCCGCACAATATCCATTGGCGCGACATTCTGGGCAAACAACGCAACAATCTCGTCAACCACCTGTGACGACAACGTCTTATTCCGCAGTGGTAACCCATCACGATGCGCAATCCGATACGCCGTAGCTAACGACCATCCCAGATCCAGCCCAGCCGCACGCACCGACAAACCATCACCCACCACCAACTGGTGGAACCGAGTGATCTCCTCAACCGGTGGATCCCACCGTGACACCGTCATCACCAACACCAACCCTTCAGATCAGTGTTGCAACGACCACTAGAACTTAAGGCCCAGGAGGTTTAACCCAATGGCAGAGAACACTCCCGCCGCCGAGGACAACCAGGCGGCACAGGCTAACGCCCAGGAGGCGACGCCAACCACGCCAGAAACGCAGGCTAAGGAAACCCCGGATATCCCCGAATCGTTCCGCAAGGAGCTCGAGGACGCCCGCCGGGAAGCAGCCCGTTACCGAACCGAACGCAACGAACTGCGCCAGGACACGGAAGCGTGGCGTACCCAGCAGGAGGCAGAGAAGTCTGAACTGCAGAAGGCCCAGGAGGCACTGAACAGGCGCACGGACGAGGGCTCATCCCCGCTGGCGCGGGGAGCACTCGGGGCTGTGGCTGCTGTCGGTAACGCAGGCGGGCTCATCCCCGCTGACGCGGGGAGCACGAGGTGCTTAGTCAGTTCCTCGGCGTACCCCTCGGCTCATCCCCGCTGACGCGGGGAGCACGGCCCACGTGGTCTCGGTGCTCTGGTAGGTGGCGGCTCATCCCCGCTGACGCGGGGAGCACCTACCCCCGTTGCTACCCCCGTTGGTGGGGTTGGGCTCATCCCCGCTGACGCGGGGAGCACAGCCGAACCCGAACCGGGCGGACCAGTCCAGAAGGCTCATCCCCGCTGGCGCGGGGAGCACTGCTGCGCACCGAGGGTGTTTTGCCGGAGTGTGGGCTCATCCCCGCTGGCGCGGGGAGCACTCGTTTGAGCCGATCGGGCAGGTGATTGATCTGGGCTCATCCCCGCTGGCGCGGGGAGCACTTGGGAAGCCTGCGCCGGGGTCTGTGTGGTCGGGGCTCATCCCCGCTGGCGCGGGGAGCACAAGCCCATGCGTCTCACCGGGGCCCACTGTAGGGGCTCATCCCCGCTGGCGCGGGGAGCACAGTCGACTACTGTGCCCGGCGCGTAGCGCGTTGGGCTCATCCCCGCTGGCGCGGGGAGCACAGACCATCACCGCTTTCCCGCCGACTTCGGAGGGGCTCATCCCCGCTGGCGCGGGGAGCACGGAATCACCTACCACGAGGAAACAACCCTCGGCGGCTCATCCCCGCTGGCGCGGGGAGCACTCACCCGGGCGCAGCATCGGGGTGAACGTGATGGGCTCATCCCCGCTGGCGCGGGGAGCACCACATGGGCCGTCCCGACCTCACCCCCGACCTGGGCTCATCCCCGCTGGCGCGGGGAGCACTCTACTGCGATTCAGTGGGCGTGGGAGAACGTGGGCTCATCCCCGCTGGCGCGGGGAGCACATAGCCTTAGCAGTGGCTTTATCCGACGTGTCGGGCTCATCCCCGCTGGCGCGGGGAGCACACATCCCTCGATGTGTTCACAAGCCGCGCCTCAGGCTCATCCCCGCTGGCGCGGGGAGCACGACACCACAATCGCGGTGCCGTGCTTGTGAGTGGGCTCATCCCCGCTGGCGCGGGGAGCACAGGCGACGGATCACGAAACCGGCTTTACCGTGCGGCTCATCCCCGCTGGCGCGGGGAGCACCAACCCTTAGAGAATCTATCGACGTTGCCCCTGGGCTCATCCCCGCTGGCGCGGGGAGCACGCGGGGTAGTAAACGCGCCCGGTGCGCCCCTCCGGCTCATCCCCGCTGGCGCGGGGAGCACTCACGGGTGAGGATTGCCAGGGCGTTGCCGGCAGGCTCATCCCCGCTGGCGCGGGGAGCACTTCTTCAGCACCACGTAGATCGTCGTCGCGGTGGGCTCATCCCCGCTGGCGCGGGGAGCACTCTTCCTCGACCTGTTCGGGTGTCCAGTCCGGGGGCTCATCCCCGCTGGCGCGGGGAGCACTGCTGGTTCCTGCTATGGAGTTCGCGTCTGGCGGGCTCATCCCCGCTGGCGCGGGGAGCACTTCGTGTAATCCTGCAGCCTCCACCGCATGGTGGGCTCATCCCCGCTGGCGCGGGGAGCACAACCGCAACGGAAAACAGCAACTCGCAGCCCCCGGCTCATCCCCGCTGGCGCGGGGAGCACGGGTTCTCGGCGGCCATGTTGCCGATGTACAGCGGCTCATCCCCGCTGGCGCGGGGAGCACGTCGTTGTAGGTGCAGTCGCCGTGGATCACGGCGGCTCATCCCCGCTGGCGCGGGGAGCACTTCCCGGTGGACCAGGTGCGCCAGTCGTCTGTGGGCTCATCCCCGCTGGCGCGGGGAGCACATCAACGCCCGCCAGTTCTTCCAGACGCTCAGAGGCTCATCCCCGCTGGCGCGGGGAGCACATATGCGGATCATCAGACCACCCACACAACGTGGGCTCATCCCCGCTGGCGCGGGGAGCACTCCACCGGCTTCGTAACCTCTGCCCCTGTGCTGGGCTCATCCCCGCTGGCGCGGGGAGCACTTGATCGTGCCCGCGACGATCACCGGGGCCCCCGGCTCATCCCCGCTGGCGCGGGGAGCACAGAATCGCCGTAGCGATCACACCAATAGTGGCCGGCTCATCCCCGCTGGCGCGGGGAGCACTCATCAGCGTTACCGGCGACCATGCTCCACGCCGGCTCATCCCCGCTGGCGCGGGGAGCACGCGGTTATGGCTGGCGGTGGGCTGCTGAAGTGGGGCTCATTCCCGCTGGCGCGGGGAGCACTGCCTAGTTATCGGACGGCTCCGTCCATGAGACGGCTCATCCCCGCTGGCGCGGGGAGCACTTCTGGACTCCTTGGTCACGGGGGTGGGTTTCCGGCTCATCCCCGCTGGCGCGGGGAGCACCTGGTGGCTGCCGCGGTCGCCGCGTGGGCGGGGGGCTCATCCCCGCTGGCGCGGGGAGCACGTGCCCTTTCTGGCGTTTGTGGCTGGGACTGTGGGCTCATCCCCGCTGGCGCGGGGAGCACTGTGACGGAGTTTCCGTTGTTCGCGTAGCGCAGGGCTCATCCCCGCTGGCGCGGGGAGCACGTGAAGGAGGGTGCCGAATGACCGATGTCATGAGGCTCATCCCCGCTGGCGCGGGGAGCACGGGCTGTCGATCGCCCGCCTGGGCTTGGTGGTGGGCTCATCCCCGCTGGCGCGGGGAGCACTGGTGGCGGTAGCCCGCCCCCGGTAGGTGGCGGGGCTCATCCCCGCTGGCGCGGGGAGCACCTAGGGGAAATGGATATTCTCCATTCCGCGCACGGCTCATCCCCGCTGGCGCGGGGAGCACATGATCGCCTGCGACAGAATCTCCCACGCGGCCGGCTCATCCCCGCTGGCGCGGGGAGCACGGCAGGGCTGGCACTTGGCGCGTCGCGCCCGGGGGCTCATCCCCGCTGGCGCGGGGAGCACCCTACCTTTTCTCCACCATTCAGTGGGGGCTCCGGCTCATCCCCGCTGGCGCGGGGAGCACTGCTCGGACGCGGCGACCTGACGCTCCAGGCTCGGCTCATCCCCGCTGGCGCGGGGAGCACACAAGCTCAAACGACAGGCCACGCGCCGTTTTCGGCTCATCCCCGCTGGCGCGGGGAGCACCGTGAGTTAACGCCTTTTGAGTCCTCGGCGGTGGGCTCATCCCCGCTGGCGCGGGGAGCACAGTCGAATTTCTTCTCGCAGTCGGAGCAGACAGGGCTCATCCCCGCTGGCGCGGGGAGCACCTCAAATCAAGCCCAGAATGGCGTGGTAAAGGGGGCTCATCCCCGCTGGCGCGGGGAGCACGCACTCGAGGTTTCATCGAATCCCTTCTTTGCCGGCTCATCCCCGCTGGCGCGGGGAGCACACGCCCCCGCCCCGGCGGATAACGTGATTCTGAGGCTCATCCCCGCTGGCGCGGGGAGCACATTAGGCCCGCCTTCATTTCCGGTAACGCCGCCGGCTCATCCCCGCTGGCGCGGGGAGCACAGTACACCGAGGACTTCAACGAGTTTTGGAGCCGGCTCATCCCCGCTGGCGCGGGGAGCACGTGTCGTCTGTGGTGGTGCCTGAGCCTGGCTACGGCTCATCCCCGCTGGCGCGGGGAGCACGAGGAGTTTGAGCGCATTAGGGACGGCCGTGAGGGCTCATCCCCGCTGGCGCGGGGAGCACGACTCCTCCAGCTGCTTCATCACACCCTCGGCCGGCTCATCCCCGCTGGCGCGGGGAGCACCTGTGGATCAGCTCCAGCAGCTCCTTGCCGTAGGGCTCATCCCCGCTGGCGCGGGGAGCACTTCCCCCAAGTCGCCCTTCGGCGCCTCAGGGAGCGGCTCATCCCCGCTGGCGCGGGGAGCACTTAAGGGCATGAGTAAGGAGTTCGCTAAGAACCGGCTCATCCCCGCTGGCGCGGGGAGCACCCTGTTCGAGAAGCTTTAGTCTTCTCACTCGACGGCTCATCCCCGCTGGCGCGGGGAGCACTGGCGCCTAGCCCCGTATGTTACATTTCGCAACGGCTCATCCCCGCTGGCGCGGGGAGCACCAACAGTTCAACCATGAGGGGTCTACACACCCGGGCTCATCCCCGCTGGCGCGGGGAGCACTTGCTGGCCGCTTTTGTTCCGTATTTTGGGATGGGCTCATCCCCGCTGGCGCGGGGAGCACATTTTCATGATGGAGTCCTTGAAGGACTTCGCCGGCTCATCCCCGCTGGCGCGGGGAGCACACTGGACGACCAGCGAATATTCGAGCCTAAGCCTCATTCTAGCTTCAACTGTACGAAGCCATCCCCAGTCCCGAATTACCGGCCCTCGTACTTTCGTCTCAATTGGCGGGCTCTACTCCAGCCCGTTCTGCGTCGTGTTTTCTCACTATCGCTTTTGCGCATCATGAGCTTAAGACCGTCAAAATCGGTGGGTTCCCAGTCATGCCGATGCGTGCGGAACTCCATACCTTGCTCGTTATTGCTGCTGTAGACCAGCAGTGCACGGCCGTCCTTGCACAACTCCACCGTTCGATCCCATAGAAGCTCACGAATCCGCGCCGAAGGCCTACCAACAAACGTCCCCGGCGCGAGCTCCATCAACCACTTCGTGAGATCCCCTCGCAGCCCGGCTGGGCAAGCGGTGACGATCAGCACCATCACTGGTCCACACCCTCCCCCGCCCAATTAATGCCCGCAGAGGTCAATTCAAGCTCACTCCACAACATGAGCTCGATGTCGCTCAGCGGCTCGTCATCCGGCACGCTCATCACGAACTTCAAATCCCGCACCATCCGCGGCATTAATCGCTGCTCCACAACGGCGTCTCGAACCAATCGCCGCACCATCGGCCCCACGTCTTCGGTGCCAGACGCAACGGCGTTGAACGCAGCCGGGATGGACACCTCCGCCTTATAAAGGTCCGCGACATCGTAAACAAAAGACCGGTCAGTGCCCGTATGAATAACTCCCAAAGCAGGCACGAAACCAAGCCCGACGATCACAGCATGGGCGATGCCGTAAAGCGCCGCGCTGCCCGTCGTCAACGCTTGATTAATCGGGTCGGAGGAATCGTAATCATTCGGGTCGTAGCGGCGCCGGTTCCACGCCACACCAGTCCGCTTCGCCTCAGCCGCATAAAGCCGCTTCATGCGGGCACCCTCCCGGCCCCGCAACTGCGCCATCGTCAGCTTCGACACATCCTCACCTGGAAAGCGCAAGCCATACATCCGACGGGCACATTCCAAGCGTTTGCGTTGATTCGTGACCACTCTGGCCTGTAGTTCAGCAAGCCGGGAGGACTTCGCCGGTGGGCGGCCGTGGGCGTAATAACGCACACCACGCTCACCCACCCACACGGTCGACACCCCACAATCGCCCAGCAGGGCCATCGCAGCATTCGTGATCCGAGTTCCTGTCCCCAGCAGCAGAACAGCGAGCTGCGTTGCAGGCACGTGGGCGACGCCCCGCTGGTCGGTGATCGTTAGCGCGTTACCGTCCCGACTGACCACCGCCCGCTCCACGTAGAGGAAAGAGATCCGATCCCCCATCTGTGACAGGGACTGGCGCTCAATCGGGACCTGCTGCGGGGTGCGCACGGCTACCCTATCGGTGCCAAGGTCAGCAGCCCGCAACCGTAGCCACGGGCCCGGCCGATCCCCTGCGCCAAAGCCTGCCGCAGCAGCTCAGGGTCAGTTACTTCCAAGGTGCCGGTGAAACGAGCCTTCGCAATCCGCACCGGCCGACCGCGCCCACCGCCCGCCTTG
Source organism: Corynebacterium urealyticum DSM 7109 (assembly GCF_000069945.1). Taxonomy (NCBI): domain Bacteria; kingdom Bacillati; phylum Actinomycetota; class Actinomycetes; order Mycobacteriales; family Corynebacteriaceae; genus Corynebacterium; species Corynebacterium urealyticum. The sequence goes on from NC_010545.1 coordinate 2,293,950, forward strand.
TTGCGGTGAAAAACATCAGTCCAACGCTCCGTGACCTGGGGCGCGTCGAACTCAGACCAGCGCGAACGCTCTTCGTCACTAACTTCGTCATCAAGCCGGGGAGCCAACCCGAAGCCGGCCGCATCAGCCTTCCGGTAAAGCCAGCCAATCTGATGCCGGACAGAAACATGGGCCTTCACCTTGCCCCGCCCTCCCTTCCGGGGCTCGGCATACGTCGGGTTGGCCACCAGCTCAAAGCGCCACCGCTGCCCACGGGTGAGCTTTCCCAGGAACCTGGAGTAGTCCGCAGTCTGCGCAGGAAGCGTGTCCCACCCAGCCTGTTCCACTAGAACCGCGCCCGTCGGCTTCTCTGGGCCCACCACATAAAGCACGTGCTCGTGCTCACCTGGATCCACGCGCCACAGCACTCTGGCGTCCGATTCGTCCAGCTCGGGAGGGAATGCGGCACGCACCGCGGCGTGCATGCGCTGCGGGTCACTCAGTAGCTTTCGCCCTTCCCTCCGGTGAGGATTGAGCTGAATTTTCGTGAATGTCGTCATGCTCGCATCACCGTTTCAAAAAACACGTCACCCGTCGCGGACTTCTCGTCACCATCCGGATTGTCAATCTCCACGTCCTCGGCACGGATCACTTCCCGCCACCCGTACTTTCGGTGCTCCGGGCTGAAGGACACCGGCACGTCCTGGCGGGGAACCGAGCCACCCTCACCGGGGTTGGCATCTCGGTAAATCGCCAAAGACACCTTCTTCGGCGACTCCTTGCGGTGCACCGCGGTGGCGTGCCACGTGTCGTGCGCGCGCAGGGCAGACTCCGCGTCGCCATCCACCACACCGATCACAAGGCCAGGGTGCACTGGGCAAGACCGGCGACCCATGTACAGCGGGTAAGCGGGTCTGCGCAGGGCCTCCGCCATCTGGTCCAGCAGCTCCCGATCTTCCGATTCCACCGCCGCGACGAACGCCGCATCTGAGAGGAAGTACCTGGTCACGAGGCTGGCGTTTGCTCCCGGGTTCTTCAGCCAGGGCTGCGCCGTCTGGTAGTCCCGCAGCAGGCTCCCCGACTGATCAACACGCACTGCCATCCGCAATTTGGCCAGGTCCTCCACGCCGTCAGTACGGCGCCGCCCCTGCGCAGCCGCGATCAGCCCCACGATGCCGGACTTGGTTGGCGTGGTGGCCGTCGCCCGAACACTGAAGCGGGACTCGTCGCCCCAGGACTGCATGGGACCTTTGAGTAGTAGTAAGAGGGAATGAGCCATTACTCATCACCCATGAGCTGATCGATGGCGCCGGCCAGCTGCTCCTTCAGCTCCGGAAGAGTCACCTGGGTCGCGATATCGGTGAACGGCTCCGCCAGCTGCCCCAGGCCCATGACGAAGGAGGCCTGCGGCTTGAATCCATAGACGTTCTCCACGTCCCGAGCCTCCTGAGCCAGTACCTCGGCACCGACCTCGCGGCGGCCCTTGTCCTCGGTTGCTTCGACAGGAGCCTCGAAGGCGTTCACCAGGGAGACGGGGCGGGTATCGCGAACCGCGACGTAGACGAGCTCCGGCAGGGTCTGGTTAGCGAAGGTGTTGATCTTTCCGGTCGGCATCGACGCGATGAAGGCCTCAACGAACTCCACGGCAGCCTGCTTCGCTGCGTCCTCGGAGTCCAGGTTCTCGGCCAGACCCTCCAGGTTGACGGTGGCGTAGCGGTACAGCGTCGAGGACATCATCTGTACCGTGCCGATCATGCCAGCACCGGTCTCTTCACCCTCCTCGGCGAGGTCATCGACGGCGGTGAAGTAGTCGAACTCCGGGGCGGAGTCGTGAATCCCGAGTGCGTGGGCGACCTGCACAGCGGCGTCGACGTTGTATGCAGCATCGTCGGCAACCATGCGGCCGAACATGGCGATATCCACCGAGTGCTCCTGGTCGAGGATCGCCTGCGCCTCGCGCTTGGTGAAGTTCTTACCGTCGCGTTCCTGGATCGCCTTCACCGCGTTGTCGATCTGGTGAGCGCTGAGGAACAACAGGTAGCCGGTCTGTGGGTAGGCAACCTCTGCGTCGGTCTCGTCCTTATCCTTAGGCTTCTTCTCGACGGCCGTCTTAATGCCAGCTGCCTTGAAAAGCTGTTCGGTTCGCTCGATCGCGGTGCCCTGCTCCATGCCCTGCTCTTCGAGCTGACGTGCAATCTTCTCCGGGAGTCGCTTGGAACGGTCGCCGATGTTGGCGGCGTCGAAGTTTTCGAAGAAGTAGCGGCGAATCGCACGCTTCCAGGACTGGGAGGAGACGCGCTGGCGCGGCACGCCGCCAAAGATGGCGTTCTTCGGCACGCCCGTGTCATCACGGTTAATCAGGGACGGCGGCAGGGACTGGAGAGCGTAGATATCAATGATCTTGGACATGGTGATTCCTTCCGGATTAGTGGTCGACGGTGTCGTCGTGGTGGTTGTTTAGGACTCTTCGGTGTTGGCTCGGCCGCGGAATGTACCGTTGGCGAAATCTCGACCCCATCGCAGGAGCACGCCGTTACGCCGGCGGGGGTTCTGCAGGCTTCGCAGGTCCTGCGCAAGCTGCCCGTAGTCAAAGCCAATCTTCTTGTCTCGCAGCAGCGCAATGAGATTGCGCAGGTGGATCATGCGCGTGTCCTCGTTAAACGCGGACTGCATCGCGTCAAACCTCGGTTTGATCGACTTCGATTCCACCGTGGCGTGCAGCCGACCGCAGGCCGCGGCGAAAGACTGCTCCGAGTTATGCACCTGCTGCTGGGAACTCTGCATGTGCTGGCCGAAAAGAGTGAGTGCATAGAACGCCGCGCGCTCAGACGGGGATGCGTGGTCCGACTTCCCCTGCTCCCTTTCACTCAGGGGCACGAGCAGTGCCATGAGTACGGATTCCAGCGCGAGGGGGTGGTTCTCCAGCTTGAGGGCTCCCGCCTTACGGAGCTCGGCCAGCGTCCCGCGCGCGTTTGCTGCCGCAGTGTTCCCACCCGCGAGGTAGTCGCGCTGCAGGATCTCTGCCGTGCGCCCGACCGCAAATTTTAGGTTGGGGCGCTGCTCCGCGGGGGTGGCCGCCTCCGCCGTTCCAGTGCCCGCCACGTCCGCAGCCACACCGGGTGACGGAGCGGTTGCTTTAAGATCGCTCGCCATTGCCTTCTCCTTCTTCACTCATCGTTTTCTGTGGGGCGGTAAGGGGTAATTCCTTGTTGAGTTTTCGTTTGAGTTGCTGAAATGCTGTGCCTGCATTGATGACGCGGCCGCCAGAGTCCTCGTCCAGGAGCCTGCCGATCAGCGCCTTTTGACCCGCTCCGTTTAGCAGATCCTGGGCGATGCCCAGCGCTGCCTCACGTACGGTGTGCTGCCAGGAACTCACTTCCTGTGCCATATTCTTCGGATCCAGTCCCCGCAGCCAGTTGTGGAAACGGGGCTCCAGCTGGGCATAGAGGCGGTCGGCGGCATCGACACCGAATTCGTATTCTCCGCCGGCAGCCACGTAGAGCTGGCCAGCGAAGGCGCCCACCGCGGTCGCCGCCCGTCCCGTGGCCTCAGCGCTGTTACGGACATCATTACGAACCGCGCGGCTCCACTCAGAGTTCCGGAGCAGATGCACTGGAAGCCCGATGGAGGAGCTCACGATTGTGCCGTAAGTGGAGCTCTGCGGGCCATAGGCCATGGACACAATCTGCAGGTCGAGGACCTCCCGATCCTCGAGGATTCTCGCGACGTTATCGACATTCTCCGGCCTTTTCGGCGGCAGCTCCCGGCTTGAGAAGCCTGGGTCTCCGTCCACCGCAACAAGGGCATCCAGCGAGCGCCAGGTAGTTCGCTGTTCGTCGTATGGCCGCGGGTAGTAGGCCTCGAAGCCCTTCTTGGACTTGTTCTTACTGAACCTATACGGAGTCATCGGGTCGCCGAAGACGTTCAGCCCAGCATTCGGAATGCGATCGCCATTACTCACCAGCACCCGGGTGACCACACCATCTTCGGTGAAGAGCCGGATCCTGCGGGACTGCCACGTCGCCAAGTCCGCCGGCCCCTTCGGCTGAGTGGCTTCCAGGTCCTGAGGCGCGGCGGTATCGGGCTCGCGCTCCCACACCGGCTTATCCGTCTCAGCGGCAGTGGGAATACAGGACTCCGTGGTGTTCAGCACGAGGGTCTCGAGTAGATTGGCCCCCCTGATCACAGTTCCACCCGTCAGACCAGACCAGCCCTGCCCGATGGGGTAGCCCCTGCCTCCCTTGACCCGTGGATCCCCCACGGCCCCGGACTTAATACCCGAGTAGTCGTAAGCCTGGGCATGGATGAGCCAGCGTGCCGCTTCGTCATAGCTGATCGACACTCGGCCTGGCCCGGTGCGCATGGTGAAGTAGCTATCCTCCGAATCCGGCAAGATCCGGCGGATCTCGTTGCTGGTGTTCTTCGCCGTATGAAGGTCAGCTACCTGCATGAAGGGCACCGTCGGGTCCAGCAGGTCGAAGCGGTTCTCGACGTCAGCCAGGTACCCGAGCACGACCTCGTCCTTCCCCGTCTCCCGCAGTGTTTCCCTCGTATCGAGGAACCACGTTTCCCACTCAAATTTCTTGCGCGACCGTGGGCTCGGGTAACGCCGCACAAAATCGTGGTAGTGCGCCCGCCAAAATATGGCGAGTAATACCCGCAGCACCGCGTAATCCTGCGTGGGGGAATCCCCAACGACGGCTAGCGGCTTCGCACTGCCGTCGAACACCTGGCGGATGCTCAGCAGCTGGTTTCCCTCCGCGGTCCGGCACTTGATCCACGGTTCATGCACGAGGTTAAAGGTCTCGTTACTTCCCACCGTTTTCTCCTTTCCCGCTCACTGTCCCACTCCCTGCCTGTTAATCCTGTTCATTAATCATTTTTCCGATCTAGCTAATAACCTACGTTGGGGTGCAGACACGGTTCGGTCGGCCCGAAGTGGTGTTCGAACAGCCACACTGCTCTCTCCCCGTGATCCTCGGTCACTCCCTTGGCTTAGCCATGACCTCAAGGCCCAGTTCAGAGCTGTATCGGACCAGGAACCTCCCAATCTCGGCCTCTCCCTTCTCATCGAGGCGAAGTGCCAACTGCCCCTTGAGAAGGAAGTGCTCCTGCCACTCCGGTGGTGTTTCTTCCTCCAGCTGGGTGACGACCGCGTCGAAGTCCTCGTCCCAGCGCGTCATCCGAGTCGGGAGCCGAACAGTGCTCATGGCCAGATCCCAGGCCTGCTGGAATTCGGGCGTAACTCCGCTCAGAATCTCCACGGAGTGTTCAGCGCTCCGCGGGGTCAGGGGTCGGTAGCCATAGTCAGTGATCATCACTGGAATGACCTCGACGGTCGGCTCGCTGTCACGGACCTGTGCCGCACCCCGTTCCTCATCTCCCAGTGACTGCGCCGCAGCATTAAGGCCACGGAAGAGCGATTCGAACTCCTTCGCATCGGAGGCAGCCGGAACGCGGTACGTTGCGGACCGCGCGTGCGCTCGCGCCTCCCGGCTTCGGCTCTCACGTTCTGCCTCTGCCCAGAGCTCAGCCCACTCCTGCGGGATCGCGTGGATATTCCCGTACACCGCCTCCACCAAGGGGGCGGTGTCGTCCGGCCGTCGGAATCTTTCCGGCAGGTGCAGCAGGGTGGCAAGGAGAATTTTGGGGTCGTAAATCGCCTGAGCTCCCTTATCGATTTCCGGCACGCCGTCACGGTCCACAACACCGCGGATAAATACCTGCGGTTCCCGCAGCGCTGCCGGCCTGTCCGACGTTGGCCGCTGGTGGCGGTGAATGCGCCCGATACGCTGAATCACCAGGTCCATGGGAGCCAGGTCGGTGATCAGAACGTCGGCATCGATGTCCAAGGACTGCTCCGCGACTTGGGTTGCGACCACGATCTTCCGCGCAGGCCTCCCGGCTCCCCGGCGCGCCGCAGGCCCAAGCTCCTCGCGCAAACGGTCCTCGCGTTGCGAGCGCTCCCAAGCCATGAAGCCCGCGTGGTGCAGCTCAACCTCATCCGGATAGGCCTCGGCGAGCTCCTGGTATGCCTGCTGTGCACGCGCGATCGTGTTGCAAATAACCAGCGCACAACCGCCCTCAGCGAGTAGCTGATCAAGCAGCGCCCGCAGCTCCACGAGCTCGTCCCCGATGACCTGCAGGCTCGCGTCGAGATTCCGCGGCGACGGTTCCGGTTCCCAGACCTCGTCTTTCTCCTCCGTGACCACCGTGATCCGCGGGTATGCGGAGGACTCGACCCTCAGCGGTTCACCGCTGTACGCCTCCGCGAGTTCCTCACGCTGCCGGGTGGGCAGCGTCGCGGTCATGACGATTACGCTCGCCCCGTAGTAGGCGAGCCAGGAGAGGGTGGTTTTGAGGTAGTCGGAGGTATAGGCGTCGTAGGAGTGAACCTCGTCGAAGATAATGACCTTCCCCGCTAGCGCGAGGTGCCGCAGCATGGAGTAACGCTGCACCAGCGCCAGCATGAGGACCTGGTCCACGGTGCCGACGACGATATTGGAGAGCAGTCCGCGCCGTCTTCCGCTCATCCACTGGCTAGCAACGACTTTCCCAGCAGCGCCGCCTGCCTCATCTTCCGCGATTCCTTTGTACTTCAACGCCCGGTAAGGTTCCGCGAGCTGGTTCTTCGAGTGCGCCAGGTACAAGGACGCCACCGTGTCGCCGGTCGTCCCCTGCGCCCAATTGATAGTGCGGTCGAGCAGCCCATTGGCGGTCGCCATCGTCGGCGCGGCGAAGTAGACGCCCTGGACGCCATCCTCGGCCCCGAGCTGATGGGCCGCAGCGAGTGCGGCTTCGGTTTTACCCACCCCGGTTTCCGCTTCCAGGATGTACAGCGCTGGCCCCTCGGTAGCCCGTGCAGCCTCGACCATGGTGCGTTGCACGCTGCGGGCGCAGAATTCTTCTGGCCACGAGAAGGACCGCCGGAAGAACTCATCGACATCCTCAGCAGGTTCTGTGGGTTTCCATGGCAGGGTGATGTCGGTTTTCGCCATGCCACTCTCCAAGCGTTGCGGCATGGGCTGAAGGGCAAGTGGGAAGGCGTCGACGTTGGAGGCAATCCAGTCCGCGAAGACGACGATGCCGGTGAGCAGCTGCAGCTCCGGAGCTCGAGGTGTGGACATCTTGCTCAGAACCGGTTTAATTTCCGTCAACTCAGCGAACCCGTCCAGCAGTTCCTTATGGACCGCCCTCCAGGCCTGCGGATAGTCCTTCAGGGCGTCCTCAATATCCCGACGGAGTTTCTCATCTGCCGGAATTCCATGGTGAGCACCAACGATGGAGCGCAAGCGTCTACGCATAATGCTGGACACCGAGGTCTCCGACTCAAGCCACTCCCCCAGCATCGCAGCGGAGGCCACACTGTGGGGCATGGCCGGTAAATCGGCCTCTCGATACCCAGTGTCGAGCGGTAGCCCGGCGTCCGAGACTGCGTTAAGCAGGTAGTCATATCCAGGCTTTTTCTCCAGCAACCGCTGGAAATTGACACTGGCCTTCCCGGAATCATGCAATCCAGCCAGCCACGTCACGAGGCGGCGCAACTCCCCCACGTCAATACCCAACTCGCCACTTAGGTCATTCTTTGTCGCATCCGCGACCCAGATATCGAAAACCTCCCCGGCGGTCGCGGCCACATCCGCCAGGTGTTGCGGCAGATTGAGATACTCCCCCTCTTCCCCAGACTTCGCCCACAGTGCCGCGAGCTGAGGGCTCACTCCACGCAACCACGCATCAAGCTTGCTGATAAAAGCATCGCGCGTGTTGGGAGTGTTCGAACTCCCAAAGCCATATCCGGGGAAAGTCATACAATCCTCACTACTTCCGGTGGTGAACATAACCATAGCTACTTCACAGATCGAAAGCAAGCATCTCGAACCCCTTTCTAACAATCCCCAATTTCCCAGTTATTTTTTAAAGTTACGCCCGTAACCTTCCTGGGGCGTACTCTTGAGCACGCTCCCCGCAGCTCTAGATCCGGCGGGGATGAGCCTTGGGACATTGGCGAATGCGCCACTTCCCCGCGCTAGCGGGGATCCCCAAGGCTTCTTTTCTTTTCGACCCACCCAACCGCAAAACCTCACTCACACCCACCCTTCGATTTCGCATAACGCGCGTTACACCATAATGTGAGACAGCGCACGCCTTCCCGCTTTTTAGCAAGCGGGCGTTCAGGCAACACTGGTGGAATACCCAGAAACATCGTATTCTTCCCAGAAACGGCGTGATCCACGCCACATCCCCGCCCCGTTCGAGCATGACTCGCCGGGGCCCGCACTTTTCGCTCGGGAGATCCCCGCGCCGGAAACAGACCCAAGGAGGAACATTGACACCCAATCAAGTCGGCCTAGCGCTGGTGCTGCTAGGCGTGATGGTCTTGCTGGGCAAGACCATGCGCATCAAGTGGGGTTGGACCCAAAAGCTGTTCCTCCCTGCCTCCATCCTTGCTGGTTTCCTCGCACTCTTCCTCGGCCCTGAGGTCTTCGGCTCCATCGCCTCGGCTCTGGGCACGGATCGCTTCGCCGAGGGCGGCCTCTTCGGCGAGGAGACCCTCGCCGTGTGGAAGACCCTCCCCGGCCTGCTGATTTCCGTGGTCTTCGGTACCTTGTTCCTCGGCCAGAAGCTGCCGAAGCCGAAGGAAGTCGTGGAGCTTGCCGGCCCGCAGCTCTCCGTGGGTGTGGCCTTCGCCTCCGGCCAGTACGTCGTGGGTATCGCGCTGGTGACCTTCCTGCTCGCCCCACTGTTCGGCATCAACGAGGCCGCCGGTGCGCTCATCGAGATCGGCTTCGAGGGTGGCCACGGCACCGCTGCCGGTATGCAGTCTGTCTTCGAGGACATCAACTGGGCTGAGGGCTACGACCTCGCCGTCGCCGTCGCCACCGTTGGTCTGCTCTCCGGCATCGTCATCGGCGTGGCCGTCATTAACTGGGCCATCCGCACCGGCCGCACCGAGGTGATCACCGAGGTCAAGGACCGTTCCATCGAAGAGCAGCGCGGTCTGTTCCGCCGCGATGAGCAGTACATGGCCGCGAAGATGACAACGCGCCCGTCCTCCGTCGAGCCGCTCTCCCTCCACGTCGCCTTCCTTGCTGTAGCAATCGGCGTCGGCGTGATCCTGCTGAAGGCCCTGCAGTGGGTCGAGCAGATGCTGTGGATCGACAAGATCGAGCTGCTGAGCTACGTCCCACTGTTCCCGATGGCCATGATCGGCGGCATCGTCGTCCAGCTCGGCCTGAACTTCCTGGGCTACGAGCACCTCATCGACCAGAACATGATGCTGCGCATCCAGGGTCTGGCTCTGGACCTGCTGATCACCGCCGCCCTGGCGACGATCTCCCTGCAGGCCATCGCTAATAACTTCTGGGCATTCCTGATCCTGTGTGCCGGCGGCATCCTGTTGAACGTCTTCCTGCTGCTATGGCTGGCGCCGCGCTCCATCCCGGAGTACTGGCTCGAGCGTGGTGTCGGCGACTTCGGCCAGTCCATGGGTGTCACCGCAACCGGCCTGATCCTCATGCGCATCGTCGACCCGCAGGCGGAGTCCCCCGCTTTCGAGTCCTTCGGCTATAAGCAGCTGGTCTTCGAACCCTTCTTCGGTGGCGGCATCATCACTGCCGTATCCATCCCGTTCATCATTGCGGTCGGACCACTCCCAGTCTTGGGTGTCATGACGGCGCTGTTCATCTTCGCCATCGCAACCGGCCTGTTCTACTGGGGCCGTAAGTTCGGCATCGACCGGTCCAAGGCCGCTGGTGGTACCAAGGCCTTGGGCAACCACAAGGCCAACATGGAGGCCAAGGCGGCCGCCGCGGCTGCTCAGCAGCACAAGGACTAAGCCACAACAGCTACTCAAAAGCCAAGCCGGGTGCTCGGCGCAGAACTCTCCGCGCAGCACCCGGCTTTTGCCTTGCCCCCTCCAGGCCCCGCCCCGGCCCTGCTCGTCCTGCTCTGCTTGCCCTATGTGACCAGCCCCGGCTCTGCTCCTCCCCGTGGGCCACCGGCCCCGGCACAGCTTGAGCTACGCGAGCCACCAACCCCCGGCTCCGCTTGCCCCACGTGGGCCACCGGCCCCCTGCACAGCGTGAGGCACCTACCCCCTAGGCGACCCCGTCTAGTTGTCGCTCTGCGCCTTCTTCTCCTTCATCGGCTTCTTCGCATCCAGAGGCACAAACACGGTGAACAGCACAATAACCACCGACATCACCGCACCCACCAGGAAGGCCAAGTTCAGGCCGGAGGCCAGGCCACCCACCGCGTCACCCGGGGTACTATTCATCGCGCGCTGGGTGCCGAAAGTCATGATCGCGATAAAGATCGCGGTGCCGCCGGCAGCAGCCACCTGCTGGAAAGTATTGAGGATCGCCTGCCCATGGGAGGCCAGGGCGTCCGGCACCGCGGCCAGGGCGTTACTCATCAGCGGGGTCATCAGCAACGCGATACCGATGTGCAGCACCACCGCGACCCCCGTCAGCGCCCAGAAAGAGGAGTCCCGGCCCAACGCCACCAGGCCCAGCATCGCGGCGCTCGTCAGGATGGACCCCGGGATGGTCAACACGCGCGTACCCCGGGCGTCGTAGACCCGGCCCACGAACGGCCCCATCACGCCCATCGCCAAACCACCGGGCAGAATCGCCAGGCCCGACTGACTCTCCGAGAGCCCCATCACCTGCTGGGCGAACATCGGCATCAGGATGATGAAGCCGAAAAGCATGCTGAACGTGAGCAACATCAGAGCCAAAGAAAGCCGGTAGTTCCGCTCCCCCAGCGGGGCCAGGTCCAGCAGTGGCTCGCGCACTCGCTTGCCCGCACCCTGCTCTTCCGCAGCGGCCGACTTCCCGGCACGAGCCTCGCGGGCCAGGGCCCGTTGACGTCCGAAAAAGACGGCGAGAACCACAATGCCACCGACCATCACCGCAACGCGGGCCACCGGAATCCCATCGGCCAGGTCAGACAGACCAGCCATGCCGTACAGCGTGGCAGCGAAACCCACCGCAGAGAGGAACACCGAGGGCACGTCCAGGTACGGGCGAGTCGGCTCCTCGAAGTTGCGGACCAGCAGCAGGCCGACCACCAGGGCGAGCACTACCAGCGGCAGCATCAGGATGAAGATCCAGCGCCAGCCCAAAGAGTGCAGCACCAAACCAGAAAATGTCGGGCCCAGGGCCGGGGCCACCGCGATGACCACAGAGACCAGGCCAAAGACCCCGCCGCGGCGCTCCAGCGGAACCAGCCGCATGATCGTCGTCATGAGCAGCGGAATCACCAGCGCGGTGCCGGAAGCCTGAATAATGCGGGCGACCAGCAGCACCGGGAAGACCGGCGCCACAACGGCGAGCACCGTGCCCGCGAGGAAGAGCAGCATCGCTGCGGCGTAGACCTGCCGCAGACTAAAACGCTGCATGATGTAGCCGGTCATCGGGATCACCACGGCCATCGTCAGCATGAAGCTGGTGACCAGCCACTGCGCGACATCCGCGGTGATCTCGAAGTAGCCCATCAGCACCGGCAACGCGACCGAGAGAGTGGTCTCGTTGAGGATGACCACGAAGGCCGCGGCGACGAGCACGCCGATCAGGAGCTTCGCGTTGGGTGCGGGTGTGTCGGCGGTGTGTGTGCCGCTGTTTTCGGCGCCGGTGCTAATGGCTTTCTCCTATTGTTCGAGTTCTTTATTTTTCTCCATGTCAGCGCGAATCTCCGCGAGTCGGGAGCTGGCCTTGACGTCGCGGCCAGCTTCCGCAATCTCGGTCATGCGGTCCTGAACCGAGCCCTCGACAAGCTCCTGGGCGCCCCACGCATTCGCGTAACGGGATTCGATCTTATCCCTGACCTTGTCCAGGGTCGGGACGGCCTCATCCGGGGCGAGGGCGGCGTCGTTCATGGAGGCCATCGACTTATTCGCGGTCTCCTGCATCTTCGCCTGATCGGCCTGCGCGCGCAGCTGGTTGATCTGGTTCAGCTGGTCCTGCAGGCGGGTTTCGGACTCCTGCTGCTGACGTTGTGCTTCCTCCGCGCTCCGGGACGCCGCCGCGTGCAGCTCCTTGGTTTCCTCAAGCTGCTGCTCGACGGTGACGAGCTTAGAGGCGAAGAGTTCCGCGGTCTGGTTCAGCTCCGTGGCGCGATTGGCGTCGCCCCCGGACTGGGCCTGGTCGGCCTGCTGGAGTGCGACGCGGGTCTTTTCCTGCAGCTCGGTCGCGTCCTTCTGGAGACGGTTGAGCTTCATCTCCAGCTGGTTGCGGTTACCGATGACGCTGGCTGCGTGCTCGGTGATCTTCGCGTGCTGCTGGCGGGCGGCCTCCTCGGCCTGACGGATCTGCACCTTGGGGTCGGCGTTCTCCTCGATCTTCGTGTCGAAGGACGCCATCAGGTACTTCCAGCCCTTGGAAAATGGATTAGCCATAAGTATCGCTCCTCTAGTAGGTCGTGCGCCCCAGAGTAGACACGAATGGCTCACCGTGACCGCGCAGCGGCCAAGAAAAGAGCCCGCGCGGGGCGCGGGCCACGGAGCGGAAAGGTGGGCTTAGCCCTCCTGCTGAGCCTCAGCCTGCTTCATCTGCTCCTCGACCTGCTTGCGGACCTCGTCCATGTCCAGCTGCTCGGCCTGGGAGATGAGGTCGTTGAGGGCCTCCTTCGGCAGCATGCCAGCCTCGCGAGCCAGCAGGACGCCGTCGCGGAACATCATGATCGTCGGGATGGACTGGATCTGCAGGGCTGCGGCGAGCTCCTGGTTAGCCTCGGTGTCCACCTTGCCGAAGGTGACCTCCGGGTGCTCCTCGGAGGTGGCCTCGAAGATCGGGCCGAAGCGCTTGCATGGGCCGCACCATTCTGCCCAGAAGTCCAGCAGGACGATGCCTTCCTTGCCGACGGTCTCCTGGAAGTTCTCGCCAGTGATTTCCTTCGTAGCCATGATCTTTCCTTTCGCTGAATGCGTTGTATTTTCCGCCCGGGGTATCTGCCCGGCGCGGTGAGTATTCATCGTTTCTTTCTGCCCCGTGCAACGTCGGGTGCAGTTTGCTTTATTCCACGGTCGGCGCAGAAAACATGAGTTACTTTGTTTTTATGAGCATTCCGAACGCATCTTTCGCTGAAGCAGCGCCGTCTGCCACCTATAAGGCATGGAAGAAGCTAGCCAAGAAGCCGGCCGGCAACCGCCTATTCTCCGTATTCGCAGCCTTCAAGGCACCGTACTTCCTCACCGTTTTGCCATATGTCAAGGATCTGCGCCCAGGCTACTGCCAGGTCACCGCGCCGAAGTGGTGGCTGGTCCAGAACCACATCGGCACCTTCCACGCCATTGCTGCCTGCAACCTCGCGGAGGTCGCGATGGGCATGCTCGCCGAGGCCTCCGTGCCGAGCACCCACCGCTGGCTGCCGATGGGCATGGAGGCGAAGTACCTGAAGAAGACCACCGGCCGGCTGACCGCCACCGCGACCGCCGAACTGCCGGACTTCTCCACCATCACCCGTGAGACCGGCGGCCAGGAGGTCCCGGTGAAGATCCACTTCGAGGACTCCGCCGGCGTGGAGTCCACCTACGCGGAGATCAAGATCTGGGTCACCGCCAAGAAGTAGGCCCCGCTAGCCCTGGAAGGCGAACCAGCGGCCACCCACCCGGTGCAGCTCGACGTCCATGTCGTAGAGCTCCCCGAGCTTCTCGGCAGTCAGCGCCTCGTCCACCGGACCGCTAGACAAGATGCGCCCGTCCTTCATTAGCAGCACGTCCGTCGTGGACGCCGCGATCTCCTCCACATGGTGCGTGATCAGCACCGTCGCCACCTCAGGCCGGGCCTGACGCAGCCGGTCCACGACGTGCAGCAGGGTCTCCCGCCCCGGCAGGTCCAGGCCCGTCGAGGGCTCATCCAACAACAGCAGCTCCGGCTCCGTCACTAGGGCCCGGGCGATCAGCGTGCGCGCCCGCTCCCCCTGGCTCATCTGCGGCCAGCGCCGATCGGTGCGGCTGCCCATCCCCACCAGCTCCAGCAACTGGGTGGTGCGCTGTTTCATCTTTTCGGTGTAGTCGAAGCGCTGCACATAACCATTCGATCCGGACACCCCAGAAAGCACCGCCTCGTAGGCCGTGATGTCCCCCAGGTTCTTCCGCGGGTCCACGTGCCCGATGCGTTTGCGCAGTTCCAGGGTGTTGACCTTGCCCATCTGCTCGCCGAGGATCTCGACGGTCCCGGTGGTGGGGAAGGACTGCGCCCCCATCAGCTTGAGCATGGTCGTCTTGCCCGCCCCGTTGGGCCCGAGGATCGACCAGTGCGTGCCCACGGGGACCTTAAGGTCAATCCCGGAGATGAGGTCCTTCCCATTGCGGGTCACGGCCACCCCCGAGATGGCGATCGCCGCCGGCCGCTCCCCCGTCGCTGCAGTGTTCGCGTCGCTGTGATCCATGCCTCATAACCCTACGCGCCCGGCCAGACACGCCCGCGGGTCACCCTTCCCCTTCCCCGTTTCCGCGCCGGGGCGCGGTGTTTTTCTCTTTTATGAGGACGTCAGGGCGAAACCCAGCCCCCATGCCGCGCAGGCCGCCCCGAGCATGCCCACGGCCACCAGGGCGGCCACCGCGTAGCGGCAAACCACCGCGTAGCGGCAAACCACGGCGTAGCGGCAGCCCGCCGGGCGCGGCGACGCGACAGGATCGTCGGCCTGAGGGGCTACCAGGAAGTCGGTGACCAGCCCGACCGCCACGGTGGAGAAAGTGGTGAAGCCGCCCAGGAAGCCGGTGCCTGCCACCAGCACGGCCGTGGCCCCACTCACCGAGAGCGATCCCAGCGCAAGCTCGCCGAGCGCATCATGTCCCTCCCCCGCGCCAGTGGTCGCGCCCATGAGCAGGCCCAGCACAAGACTGCCGAGGGTGTTGATCACCGCGAGGCTCCCCAGGGCGGGCAGGTGGCGTTTTAGCCAGCTATCCACGCCCCATCGGGCGAGCGCGCCCAAGCCACCGGCGATGGCCATCAGCAGCACCGCACCTGTGCCAGCCCCCGCCATCATGCGTCACCCCCATGGGCGCCCTGGCCAGGCTGTCCGCCCCGCCGCTGGCTGGCGGCGCGGCCGGTAGCGATGCCGGCCGCGGCCGCGCACACGCCCAGCACGATCGTGGCCGCGAAATAGCCGAGGACGGCGGTGGCGCCGGCGTCGTCAATAAAGGCGACAGCACCGGCGAGCGCAGAGTAACTGGTGAACGCCCCGCAGAAACCGGTACCGAGCAGGAGCTTCTCCCGCCCCGCGAGGAGGCGGCCGCGGCGTGCGGAAACACCAGCTCCCGTAGCCGCACCAGGACCCTGGAAGAACGCGCCGACAAAACCGAGCAGGCCTGCGCCGAGCACATTCGCGGCAAGCAACCCCCACTGCGCAGCCAGCCCGCCCCCATCGGTGCTGAGCGCATCGGTGAGCACCCAGCGGGCCAAAGTGCCGAGCAGGCCGCCGGTGAACACGAGCAGAGCGCCAATCACGCTGTTCAGCGTACCGGCGCCCAAAAAATGCGAAAACTCGCCCCACAGCCAACTGCGCGGCTCACTGCGCTGCAGTACACCGCGGTGCCGCTCGAGGGCACAGGCTGGCGGGGCGAGTTTCGGGGAAAGAGCGGGGGATAAACCCACCGCTACTTAGGCCTCCTTGACCGCGGAGACGTCGAAGTTCAGGGTGATCTTCTCGGAGACCAGGACACCGCCGCCGTCGAGGGCGGTCTGCCAGGTCAGGCCGAAGTCCTTGCGGTTGATGGTGGTCGCACCCTCGAAGCCGATGCGGGACATGCCCCACGGGTCGGTGACCTCGCCGTTGAAGTCGAAGTCGATGGTGACGGACTTGGTGACGTCCTTGATGGTCAGGTCGCCGGTGACCTTCAGGCCGTCCTCGCCGTTGGCCTCGACCGCGGTGGAGTTGAAGGTGATCTTCGGGAACTTATCCACCTCGAAGAAATCAGAGGTGCGCAGGTGGCCGTCGCGGTCGGCGTTACCGGTATCGATGGAGGCGACGTCGATCTCGACGTTGATTGCCGCGTCCTCGAGGTTCTCCTTGGTGCTAGCGGAGCCGGTGAACTCGGCGAAGTTGCCGCGCACCTTGGTCACCATCGCGTGGCGAGCGGTAAAGCCGATCTCGGTGTGAGTCGGGTCGATGTTGTAGGTGCCTGCGTAGTCATTCACGGACTTGGTCATTGTGTTGCCTTTCGTGGCGGCGGCTGCGTTGTTCCGCCGTAGTGATTTTTCCTTTGGGACGTCAGGCTCCAGCCTGGCGTTGATCTCAACCATAGGCCGATGTAGGTGATGTGTCAACTACTTAGAAATATGTTTAAATGAATGCATCATGACCAGGAACAATTCACAGCTGACGCCCCAGGGTGGCACGGGAACACCGGCGCCCCTGGGAGCGAAGCACAATGCGAAGGACGGTACGGCACAGCCCGAGACCCAGCAGGCAGTCCCGAACCCAGCACAGGACGTGCGCTGGCTCACCGACGAGGAGCAGCAGGTCTGGCGCCAATGGCTGGACCTCGGCGCCCGCATCACCAATGCGCTCAGCCGCGAACTGCAGCTCGACAGCACCATCTCGCTGGCCGATTACGAAGTGTTGGTCAACCTCTCGGAGTCGCCGGATCACCGGCAGCGCGTCGTGGCTCTCGCTGAGGCCATCAAGTGGGAGCGCTCCAGGCTCTCCCACCAGATCACCCGCATGGCCAAGCGCGGGCTCGTCCGCCGCGAGGCCTGCGATAAGGACGGCCGCGGCGCATTCGTGATCCTCGAGGAGCACGGGTTGGAGGCCATCACCGCCGCCGCACCCGGGCACGTCGAAGCCGTGCGCCACATGATGTTCGACGGGCTGAGCGCAGAGCAGCTCGCCGCCTTCCGGGACGTGCTCGCCCACATCGAGCCGCAGGTCGCGGACCAGGAGGAACGCATCGCCGCAGCCCTGGCCACCAAGCGCAGGCGCGGCAAGGCGCAGAGCTAAGTAGAGCTAGCCAGCGCGGTACTCGGAGAACTTCGAGTACTGGAGCTGGTGAGCCACCACCACGGTGCCGATCGGGCCACCACGGTGCTTCGCGAGGATGATGTCCGCCTCGCCGGCGCGCTCGTGATCGCGGTTCGCACTATCCGGGCGGTTGATCAGCATGACCATGTCCGCATCCTGCTCCAGCGAACCGGACTCACGCAGGTCGGAGATGCGCGGCAGTGCGTCGTCGCCACGGCTCTCCACGCCACGGTTCAGCTGGGAGATCGCCACGAGCGGGACATCCACCTCCTTGGCCAGCAGCTTCAGCTGGCGGGAGAACTCGGAAACCTCCTGCTGGCGGGACTCGACCTTCTTACCCGAGCTCATGAGCTGCAGGTAGTCGACGACGATTAGCCCGATATCGTGCTGTTGCTTCAGGCGGCGGGCCTTCGCGCGGATCTCCATCATCGTCAGGTTCGGGGAGTCATCGATGAAGATCGGGGACTTATCGATCTCCCCGATGCGGCGGGTCAGCCGCTCCCAGTCGTCCTCCTCCATCTTGCCGCCGCGCATCGCGGAGAGGTGCACCTCCGCTTCGGCGGAAAGGATGCGCATCATCACCTCGGACTTACTCATCTCCAGGCTAAAGAGCACGGAGGCCTTGTTCTGGCGGATGGAGGCCGAACGCATGAAGTCCAGCGCCAGGGTGGACTTACCCACACCAGGGCGCGCCGCGACGATGATCATCTGCCCGCCGTGCAGCCCATTGGTGAGGTCATCCAGATCCTGGAAGCCGGTGGCAATGCCCTTGGCAGTGCCGCCCTGGGACTCGAGCTCGTCGATCTCATCCAGGGTGGGGTCCAGCAGGCGCTCGAATACCTCGTAGTCCTCGCTGGTCGCAGAGTTCGTCAGCGCGAACATCTCCTGCTGGGCGTTGTCCACCACGGACTCCACCTCAGCGCCCTCGATGCCGGAGTAGCCCAGCTGCACAATGCGGGTGCCCGCGGTCACGAGCCGGCGCAGCGTGGCCTTCTCCTTGACCAGGTTGGCGTAGTAGCCCACGTTCGCACTGGTCGGAGTCTTGGACATGATGGACTGCAGGTACGGCGCGCCGCCGATCTGCTCGAGCTTGCCATCCCGGTCCAGGCGCCCGGCGACGATGACCGGGTCGACCTCCTTGCCCTCGCCATAGAGGCGGACGATGACGTCGAAGATCGTCTGGTGGGCGGGACGGTAGAAGTCGTCCATGACGAGGACCTCGACGACCTCGCTGATGGCGTCCTTGTTCATCAGCATGCCGCCGAGCACGCCCTGCTCCGCCGCGACGTTCTGTGGCATCTCGCGGCCCAGATCCTGGAATTCTTCACGACGTCCACCCGAACGCCCGGATCGGCGCTGGCCGGATCCGAAGTTATTGCGGGCGGGCGCGGCAGAGCTCCACGCACCCCCACCGCTATCCGGGTGCGGGGCGTGGTCCTCCTCCGGTGGTGGCGGCAGGAGTTCTGCGCCGTCGTCGAAAGACATTCCACCCATGTTGCTCTCCATCGTGCCTCCGCGTGCTTAATCAGGCTCGGTTATCACCCTAGCCAGCGCTGCGGACAAACCCGATTCGGCGGCCCAGAGCGTTCTAATTCTTGTTCTTCAGATGACTGACTCGGGGCCGATCCAGCGCGCATTCGGAGGAGTTATCCACAGGCGATTGTGGATAGCTCTGTGTATGGCGTGTGGATGATGTGTGGACAAATCCACAAGCCCCAGGTCAGCTTGTGGATGAACTGTGGATCAGCCTGTCCATAACCCTCTGTGCGCCCTATTTCTGCAGGTAGAGAGCTTTTCCAAAAACCTGCCGAGAAGCAGACCCCCCTGTGGATAACTCGCGAAAATGCCTATAAGTGCAGCTCAATATGGCGTGTCCCCCACAACCTTCACCCACCGCTAGACCCCCCGAAATTACAAGTTTTGGGACGCCCCGCAGGCAGTTATCCACATCCTTGCCCACACCGCGCAAGGCCCTTGAATACACCAAGCCCCCGGCGGGATCATTCCCGGCCGGGGGCCTCGTGCTTGCTGTTGTCTATGTTTGCGTTCCGGCGTTCATCGCAGCAGCGCCGCTCGCCTGTGCGGCGGCCTGCACACCAGCCAAAACGCGGTGAAAAATGAGCCTGTCCCAACGCCATTGTGCATGGGCGGTTCCAACCCGGCCCCTGGGTGTCTAAGCCAGGGGCGTAGAAGTGTGAACCCGCCACTGTGCCGGTTGTCTAGGCCGGCGAAGGTCAGCGAGGGCTTAAGCGCACAGCGCTCAGACGGCGCGGCGCATGCCACCCGCCTCGGCGCTGGACGCCAGGCTGCTTCTGCGATTACTTATCGGCGTCGACCACTGCGAACTCGAGGTTCGCGGTCATGCCGGAAACCAGCTTCACATCCACGGCGTACTTACCCGTGTTCTTGATGCTGTTCTTTGGCAGCTTGATGGCGTGCTTGTCCAGCTTCGGACCGCCTGCGCGCTCAACAGCTGCGACGACGTCTGCGGAGGTCACGGAGCCGAACAGCTTGCCGCCCTGTGCGGTGCGCACCGGCACCTGAACAGCGGACAGCGCCTCGAGCTCTGCCTTGACCGCCTCTGCGTGCTCCTGGTCGCGGATAACGCGATCAGCCTTGGCACGCTGGATGTCCTTGATCTGCTTCTCTGCGCCGCGGGTCGCAACGATCGCGTAGCCGCGTGGCAGCAGGTAGTTACGTCCGTAACCAGCCTTGACTTCAACGATGTCGCCGGGGACACCGAGCTTGTCAACGGCGGTGGTGAGGATCAGCTTCATGATCCAACCCTTTCGTTGTGCATGGAGTGTTGACGTGAACAGTGATTATTGCTTCTGGCGGCCGGTCTGCCGGTCACCAGCGCTCATCAATTGGTTCAAAATGGCGGCTCTTCGTCGCCGACACCGAAATCAGTTTGAGGTGCAGAGTTCCACGGGTCATCGGCATTGGAGGCATTCTGCCCACCGAAGCCACCCTGGTTCTGCTGGCCACCCATGCTCTGCCCAGAACCGGAGCCCTGGTTGAATCCGCCCTGGCCGCCCTGGTTTCCACCAAAGCCGCCCTGGCCACCCTGACCGAAGTTGGAGCCGCCGCCCTGGTTTCCACCAAAGGACTGCCCGCCACCACGGGGGTTGCGCTGTACCTGCGCGGTCGCGTACTTCAGGGACGGGCCAACCTCGTCGGCCTCCACCTCGAAGACGGTGCGCTTCTCGCCCTCACGGGTCTCGAAGCTCCGCTGGCGCAGCCGACCAGTGACGACCACGCGGTCGCCCTTGTTCAGCGAATTGGCCACGTTCTCCGCGGCCTGACGCCAGATGTTGCAGGTGAGGAACAGTGCCTCGCCGTCGACCCACTGGCCTGCCTGCGCGTCGTAGCGCCGCGGGGTGGATGCGACTCGGAAGCTGGCGACTGCGGCACCCGACTGGGTGTAACGCAGCTCCGGATCAGCAACAATGTTGCCGACCAGGGTAATTGGGGTATCTCCCGGTGCCATTGATAGTTCCTTTCAGCTGGGGTTATGCAGTTAAGGCCAGGTTAATCGCCTGCGCCCCGTGCTGCATGGGTGAAGCTGATTTCTTACTTGTCCTTGCGGAGCACCTTGGTGCGCAGGACGTTGTCGTTGAGGTTGAGCACGCGGTCGAGCTCGCGCACAGTGTCCGACTCGCAGGTCAGGTCGAGAACGATGTAGACGCCCTCTTCCTTCTTCTGGATCGGGTACTCAAAGCGGCGCTTGCCCCAGACATCAACCTTGTCGACCGAGCCCTTTTCCTCGCGGACAATGTTCAGGTACTTGTCCAACGATGGGGCTACGGTGCGCTCATCCTGGGAAGGATCGACGATGATCATGACTTCGTATTGACGCACGGACCTCATCACCTCCTGTGGTCTAGTGTTTCGGCCATGCTTATTTGGGCATGGCAGGAGGGTCGTTGCGTCAGCAACCTGGCCAGTGTACCCCGCTGCCTGCGGAAATGGGAAATCCGCGACCGTGGCCCCCGTTGCTCCCCGCGCTCCCCCATCCGGCCTGCCCGGGGCCGGGTTATTTATTGATCGAGGCCCAGCCCACGGCCAGGGTGACCGGGATGATCGTCATGAACACGATCGCGATGGAAAACAGCAGGATGATGACGTTTTTGGGCTTCTGCGCGTGGAAGCTGTAGAACGCCGTGCCGAAGAAGATGAATCCGATGAGGATGCTGCCCATCCCCAGGTACAAGGACATCGACATTGCCGCTCTAACTCTCCCTTAGTCCGTTGCGGGCGCTGCCTCGCTGCGGTTCTTCCCAGCGGGCTTCTTCTTCACCGTGGTTGCGCCGCTTTCTTTTTCCGACGTCAACCGCCTCGCGCCCGGCTCCTTAGCAGCCAGGATACCCGCGAGCGGGTCTGCTCCCGAATGCGCGGCGCGCACCAGGTCGCCCTGCCTGCCCGGCGCGGTCAGGCGCCCGTCAGTCTGCAGCATGTCGCGGATGACGATCACCGCCATCGCGACCAGCAGGCCCAGGCGCAGCACCGTCACGCTGTCGACCAGCCAATTCGGAGCAGCCTCCTCGGCGGGGAGGAACTGCCACATCCGCAGGTACCAGTAGCCGGCCTCGATGGTGGCCCAGATGAAGTACAGCCGCCAGCGGGGCAGCGCCAGGGCGATCAGCGGCACCAGCCAAATGGAGTACTGCGGACTCCACACCTTATTGGTCAGCAGGAAGGCAAGCACCGCAAGGAAGGCGACCTGAGCGACCCGGGGCGTCGTCCTCAAATAAAAGACGACGAACCAGCCCAGGGCGACCAGGGCGAGGAGCAGCAGGCCGGTGGTGATGTAGTTGAGGGTCTCCACGCCCTCGATGGCCTTGGAGGGCGAGCCGCCGTCCCAGGCCTCCTTGCCGGTGATGTGGGCGATGACCGCGTAGATGGTCGAACCCTCGTAGCCGCGCACGGAGTTCAGCCGGAAGAACTCGCCCCAGCCACGGGGCGCGGCGATCATCACCGGTGCGTTCAGCAGCACCCAGCTGCCCGCCGCGCCAGCCAGCATGCGGCCGAGCTCGCGCCACGCGCGGGTCTTCAGGCACAGCAAGAGCAGCGCCCCGAGGATGAACGCAGGCCACAGCTTCGCGGCCACCCCAAGCCCGCCGAGCACGCCCGCGAGCAGGGGCTTGTGATTCGCCCACGCAGTCAAGCAGCCCAGAGCGAAGACGATGGAGAGCAGGTCGAAGTTCGTGAACGCGTGGACGATGACCAGCGGGGAGGCGGCCATGAGCATCGCGTCCCAGGTGCGCGCACCCGTCAGCCGGGTCAGCAGCGCCACCCCGATCAGCCAGCACAGGGCCAGACCAATGGAGGAGACGGCGAAGAAGACCACCGAGGCGGGCACCGGGGGCAGACCCAGGGAATCCCACGCGGCATGCACCGGCCGGGCGAGTGCCGCGGCGAAGTATTGATAGAACCCGGAGAGCACCGGGTACTCCATCCACCGCTCCACCCCATCGGTGGTGATGGACTGGAAGTACGGGACGGTCAGGGTATCCAGGCCCCGGCCGCCGAACAGCGGGATCTGGTCCGAGTAGCAGGCAGCGGTGTACTGCGGGCGGCCCGACCAGTCCAGGTGGGCCTCGCCGCTTTCATTGACGTAGCCGCGCAGGCACGGGGCTTTCTGCAACCACCCGAGAATGAGGAAGAAACCCGCAGTCGCGAGGATCGCTAGCTGCGGGTTCCACCGGGGCGCCAACGCGTGGCGGTCACGGTTGGCCATTTAGCCCAGGAGATCGTCGATGATCTGGCCGAGGTCCGGGACCGGCGGTGCTCCCCCACCGGTGTTCCCGCCACCCTGGCGCGGTGGCGTGGCCGGCTCCGGCTGCGGAGCCGGGGACGGGGCCTCCTGCACTGGCTGCTCCACCTCAGGCTGCGGGTTCTGCGGCTCGACGTAGCTGCCCGAGTCCGGGACGCCGGCCGCTGCCTCGCCGCCGGAGCCCCAGTTCTCGATCGGGTCGTCGACCAGGGAGCGGTCCATCACGTTCTTCCAGATGGTGGACGGCATGCCGGAGCCGTACATGGTCCCGCCCCACTGGTTGACCAGCGGGCGGTTGTCCACGGTGCCGATCCACACGGCGGTGGCCAGCTGCGGGGTGGAGCCGATCATCCAGGCGTCCTTGTTCTGGCCGGTATCGCCAAGCTGGGCGGTACCGGTCTTCGCAGCGGACGGGCGGCCATTGGCCAGGGCGTTGCCGTTGGAGTAGGCCGCGATCGGGCCCATCGCCTCGATGACGGCGTTGGCGATCTCCTTGTCGATCACCTGGTCACCCTCCGGCTTGGTGTTGTCCAGCAGGACCTCACCATTGGAGTTCTCCACCTTCTCCACGAAGTGCGGGCGGTGGAAGACACCCTCGTTGGAGAGGGTCGCCAGGCCAGCGGCCATGTCCAGCGGGCGGGACTGGTACTGGCCCAGGAGGATGCCCTCGTACGGGGTGCCGCCGTTTTCCTGCAGGGTC
The DNA here is from genome assembly GCF_000069945.1 of Corynebacterium urealyticum DSM 7109. NCBI lineage: Bacteria > Bacillati > Actinomycetota > Actinomycetes > Mycobacteriales > Corynebacteriaceae > Corynebacterium > Corynebacterium urealyticum. The sequence goes on from NC_010545.1 coordinate 2,317,370, forward strand.
TTGCCGAAGCCCGGCAGCTCCTCGGCCACGCCCAGGCGGTGGGCCATGTCGGCCACGGCCTGCGCGCCCCCGTCGAGGGAGCGAGTCAAGCGGATGAAGGGGGTGTTCAGGGACATCTTCAGAGCCTGAGCGATGGAGCAGCTGCCGCAGGATTCGCCGCCGTCGTTGGTGACCTCGGTCTGGCCGGTGGTCACCGGGGAGGAGTCGAAGTTGTCGTAAATCGACCCGCCCTGGTCCAGGTAGGCGGCGAGGCCGAAGATCTTGAACGTCGAGCCGGTCTGCATCGGCGCGTTGGCGTAGTCCCAGCCGACCGGGTCGTCGCCGCCGTAGTAGCCGCGCACTCCGCCGGTCTTCGGGTCGATGGAGACGACCGCGCCGCGGATGCCTTCCATCGCGCCCTCGAACTGCTGGTGGACCTCGTCAACGACCGACTGCTGGACTTTCGGGTCGATCGTGGTGGTGATCTTCAGGCCGCCGGTGTTGACCTGGTTTTCGTTGATGCCGGCTTCCTCAAGCTCGCGGATGACCGCCTGCTTGATCAGCCCATTGGTGCCCTTAGCCTGGTGCACCTGCCCTGCCTTGGCCGGGTCCTGAGCCTTCGGGTATTCCGCGGTGTCGCGCTGCTCCTGGGTGATGGAGCCCATGCCGAGCATGCCGTCGAGCACGTAGTTCCAACGGGATTCCGCGCGCTCGCGGTTGGTCCACGGGTCAAGCACGCTCGGGGACTGGATGGACGCGGCGAGCACCGCACCTTCCTCGACGGTGAGGTCCTTGACGTCCTTGTTGAAGTAGGCGTGTGCGGCGGAGTTGATGCCGTAGGCGTTGCGACCGAAGTAGATGGTGTTCAGGTAGGCGCGGAGGATCTCGTCCTTGGACCACTCGCGGGCCATCTTGGAGGAAATCACCAGCTCCTTGGCCTTACGGGTGATGCTGAGCTCATCGCCGACCATGGCGTTCTTCACGTACTGCTGCGTGATGGTGGAACCACCGCCGGCGCTGGTGTTGCCGGTGAGCTGGCCGAGCGCGGCGCGGCCGAAGCCGGTCAGGGAGAAGCCGGGGTTGTCGTAGAAGTCCCGGTCCTCCGCGGCGAGGACGGCCTCGCGGACATGCTCCGGAATCTCGGAGATCTCCACGTTGGTTCGGTTGCCCTCGGGCGGGATGATGCGCGCGAGCTCGGTCTCATTGTCGGAGGCCATGATGTAGGAAACCTGGTTGTTGACCAGCTCCTCTGGCTCCGGGACCTTCGTCACCGAGTAGGCGGTGAAGAAGGCCACGACGGGCACGATGATGGCGACCGCGATGAGCGCGGTGAAGCCCACCAGGACTTTCTTGCGGAATTCGCTATCGCGCCAGTCGTTCTTCTTGCGTGCCCGCGCGACGTAGTTGCCGCTGCGGACAGAGCGCCCTGAGCCGGACCCGTTCTTGTTCGGGCCTGGCTTCGCGGCGTCGTTCTTGCGGTGCGGCGGCTGAGTGTTCTTACTCAACGAGCTATGTCTCCTCATTGAAAAGGGCAGTCGATTTTCATTACTTTACGCGGTCGGCCCCGGAATTCGCACCTTCCGCGCGCCACTTTCGTCACAGAGGTTTACTGCCTCCCCATCGCCACGGCTCGTTATTGCCCCGGATGTACCGCTTTCTCGGATCCCCTCCCCTACCTTTGAGGACGTCGCCCCGGGCCGGCACTTGATCGGTTTACTGGCGGCTCTTGATCGGTCAACCGCTTTAAGGCTCCCAATTGCCAAGGTCAGCGGCCTTAAGTTGTTCAGCTATGAGCAATAATTCGACTTCCCCTGCAGCGGCCGAGGGCCGCACGGTCAACATCGCGATCGTCGGCCTCGGCAACTGCGCCACCTCCCTGGTTGAGGGCCTTGAGTTTTATAAGGACGCCGCCCCGGATGCTGACATCCCGGGCCTAATGCACACCGTTTTCGGCGACTACCACGTCGCGGACGTCAAGGTCGTCGCTGGTTTCGACGTCGACGCGGACAAGGTCGGCAAGGACGTCTCCGAGGCGCTGTACTCCGGCCAGAACCAGACGATCAAGATCGCGGATATCCCGCACCTCGGTGTCGAGGTCAAGCGCGGACCCACCCACGACGGCCTGGGCCGTTACTACCAGGAGTCCATCGAGGAGTCCTCGGTGGAGCCGGTGGACGTCGTCGCTGAGCTAAAGAAGGCGGAGGCGGACGTCGTCGTCAGCTACCTGCCGGTCGGCTCGGAGGAGGCGGACCGCTTCTACGCGCAGTGCGCCATCGACGCGGGCTGCGCCTTCGTCAACGCCCTGCCGGTGTTCATCGCCTCGGACCCGGAGTGGGCGCAGAAGTTCCGCGACGCGGGCCTGCCGATCATCGGCGATGACATCAAGTCCCAGGTCGGCGCCACGATCACCCACCGCGTGCTCGCCCACCTCTTCGAGGAGCGCGGCGTTCGCCTGGACCGCACGATGCAGCTGAACGTTGGCGGCAACATGGACTTCAAGAACATGCTGGAGCGCGAGCGTCTGGAGTCGAAGAAGATCTCTAAGACGCAGGCGGTGACGTCCAATCTGAAGACCTCCCCGCTGGCGGGCAAGGTGCACGATAAGAACGTGCACATCGGACCGTCGGACTACGTGGGCTGGCTGGACGACCGGAAGTGGGCCTACGTGCGCCTGGAGGGCTCCGCATTCGGTGAGGTCCCGCTGAACCTGGAGTACAAGCTCGAGGTGTGGGACTCCCCGAACTCCGCGGGCATCATCATCGACGCTGTTCGTGCGGCGAAGATCGCCCTGGATCGCGGTGTTGCTGGTCCGGTTGAGGCGGCGTCCAGCTACCTGATGAAGTCCCCTCCGACGCAGCTGCCGGACGATGTGGCGCGCACCCAGCTGGAGGAATTTATCTCCGGCGGGATTGGCTAAACCCGTACGTGCATCGGCTGCGGCTTCAGCCCAGCAGGCCTCCTATACCGCTACCCTCGGGGTGCTACACGAGCCCCCGGGGTAGATCTTTCCCCGCGATAGGGGAATATCTGGTAGTCGATAGTTTTGTATGGACAACACTCAGGTAGATTGGTCTTTATGCCACGTTCAAAAATGGACATCGCCCGGGATCTTCGCCCGAGCCTCACGCGCCTTTACCTGCTCTACTTCCGTAAGACGGAGCAGTCGAGCATCTCGCAGGCCCAGCTGTCGATCATGATGATCCTGGACAGCGAGGGGCCCATGCGCATCTCTCAGATCGCTGCGATGGAATCCATCCGCATGCCGACGGCCTCCAACGCCGTCAACCAGCTCGAGACGATGGGGCTGGTCCACCGCGTTCGGGACGTCAGCGACCGCCGCGGCGTACGCGTTCAGCTCACCGACAAGGGGCGGGAAGAGCTGCACAACCAGGAGGGGGCGCGCAGCATCCAGCTCGCCAGCATGCTGGAGAACCTCAGCGAGGAAGATCTGCAGACCGTCGACGATTTCATCCCGGTCATCGACACCATCCTGGAGCGCTACTCTGAGGATGATGAGAGCGCTAACCCGGCTGAGAAGTAGCGCTAAACACTGATTTGGGACGGGGAGCTCAACGCTGTGGCACCGAAGAAGACGAAGAAGTCCCGCACCGCTAAGAAGGCATTCCGCCCGCCAACGCTCGCCAAGCCGGTGAGCGCGCCGCGCGTCAACCGCGCGCTGCGCGTCCTGGTCGCGTGGCCACCGCATGCCGGAAGCGTGGGCGAGGACCTCGCGCGCACCGTTGCCTGGCTCGCGCAGGAGAACCCGCTGGTCGTGCGGACCGCGACGGTGATCTCCCAGACCTGGCCACAGACGGACGTCCCCGCCGCGGCGGCGGATCAGGCGGACCTCTACCCCACCGCCACCTCGGACCTCTACCCCACCAGCCCGGACACCAGCCGCAGCCACGGCACCCCAGGCACCGGGATGGGCGCGGCCGAGGCACTGGGCGCCCCGGTCGCCGGGTCCGCCACCCCCACCACCTATACGGAGGCCCGGGAGGCCTTCAACACCTGGTTGGCGGCAGAAATGACCGCCGCGGGCGAGTCCGCTCGTGCCGCGCTGCTGGCCGCCGGGGTGCCCGAGAAGATGCTCGACGAAGAGCAGCTCGCGATGGTCTACAGCGATCACTCCGAGACCAGCCGACTCATCGAGGCCGGTGAGGAGTTCGGGGCGGATGTGATCCTGCTGGGTTCGCAGGCGGATTCGCCGGACGGGCGCTACCGGATGGGCTCCACCGCGGATGCACTGCTGCACTGCTCCCCGCTACCGCTGATGCTGGTGCCGCGGAACCTGGACTTCTCTAAGGCCGGGCCGACCCGCCTGAACTGCGCTTATGTGGATACCGAGCAGTCCCAGCAGGCACTGCGCCATGCCTCGGATCTCGCGCGGCGGTGGGAGGTGCCACTGCGCCTGGTGGCCTTCTCCCCCGCCGGGGTCTCGCTGGACCCCACGCAGGTGGCCTTCGGCGACGCGGTGGATGCCGCGGGTGCCGGCAGTGCCGGTGCTGTTGGTTCTAACAACGCCGCTGCCCCGTTGGCGGAGGCGTGGCAGGTGCAGGCCAAGGAGCTGCTGGAGCGTGGCCGGAAACGAGCGCTGTCCCGCCACCCAGAGCTGGAGGTCACGACGAAGACCGGCATCGGCGCGAGCTGGGAGGAGGCCGTCGGCGCGATCAAGTGGCGCAAGGGCGACCTGATGGTCATGGGCTCCAGCGTGCTGGGTGACTTCAACCGCGTGTTCATCGGCCCATCGACAAACCAGATCCTGCGGCACGTGCCGGTGCCGGTGTTCCTCAGCACGGTCTAGGCGGTCGGGGCGAGCTAGGCGGGTCGAGCTAGCCGGATCTGGCTGCCCCTCCCCCTGTGTGCATTGCGCGCCGCAGCGCACACCCACTACCCCACCCGAGTTACGCTTCCCCGCTCGAGTGTGGCAGCGGGGTTTAGCTTTGTGGCCGGGATCTCTTAAGGTTGGGAGCTACCAGGAGTTTCACCGAAGGAAGAGGGTAATCGTGAGTACGTTGGGCCCGGAGCACCCGGAGAATCGCGCCGAGCTGCCACCAGAGGACCTTCCCCCGCAGACCGCCGGCCGCCCGAAACTCACCGAGCTCGATTACGAGGCCGATCCCCTCGCCCGCCTGGAGCGCAATAACCGCTCGACGAAGCAGGCGATCATCTACTTCTGCGCCGTCCCGGGCATCGCGGCGGTCCTCGCGTTGGGCACCGCGATTATCTCCCGCATCGTGGGCGGCCCTTATTGCGACGCCGATTCTTCCGCCTGGTTGTGCACCGAGGGATTCCGGCTGTTCTTCCACATCGCCCCAGCTCTGGTGTGCTTTTTCGGGCTCTTCGGCGCGGCGTATATCTGCTACTACAAGTGGAAGCGCCACCAGCGCTGGCGCCCGTGGATCGCGGTGATCTGGTTCATCATGCCCGTGGCGATCGGCTGGTCGGTCAACAGCGCGGCGATGCTGATCCTCAACGCCTAGAACCCAGCCCCCGCCCCCACGGGCCAACGGGCCAACCCCCAACGGGCCCCGAAAAGGCAAGGCTCCAGCGCACCCCCAGATGCAGGCCGCCCGGTCCTCTCCCCGGGCGGCCTTTCGCCTTACTTCGCGACGATATTGATCATGCGGCCCGGCACGACGATGACCTTCTGCACCGTCTTGCCCTCGATGTGGCCCTGGACGGTCTCGTCGGCCAGTGCGGCGGCCTCCAGGTCCTCGCGGGAGGCATCGGCGGCGACCATGATGCGGGCGCGAACCTTGCCCATGATCTGAACCGGCATCTCGATCTGGTCGTCGACCAGCCAGTCCTCTTCCCACGCCGGGTATGGCACGAAGGCCACGGAGGCCTCGTCCTGGGTCAGGCCAGAACCCTGACCTGCCCCGTCAGCCAGCAGGCCGGAGGCCGCAGCCCCGCCCAGCACCTGCCACAGCTCCTCGGCCAGGTGCGGGGCCACCGGGGCCAGCATCAGCGCCAGCGCCTCCGCCGCCGCACGCGGCACTGCAGCATCCGCCGCGGCACCCTGGGCGCCACCGGCACCAGCCGCGCCGTACTGCTTCGTCAGGTAGTTGACCAGCTCGATCAGCTTCGCGACGGCCGTGTTGTTGTGCAGGTTGGTGTAGTCCTCGTGGACACCCGCCAGCGCGCGGTTCACCGCACGGCGGTCCTCATCCGGCAGCGAGGCCAGCGTGTTGACGTCCTCATCGACGGCGGCCTTGCCGGACGTCTCGTCCACGACCAGGCGCCAGGCGCGCTGCAGGAAACGCTGCGCGCCGACGACGTCCTTCGTCGCCCACGGGCGGGAGGTATCCAGCGGCCCCATGGACATCTCGTAGACGCGCAGGGTGTCCGCGCCGTAGTTATCGCAGATCTCGTCCGGGGAGACGGAGTTCTTCAGGGACTTGCCCATCTTCCCGTACTCCTGCTGGACCGGGGTTTCCTCGCCGGTCTCCGGGTTGACGTGCACGAATGCGCCGTCGCGCTCCACGACCTCCGCGGCCGGCATGTACACGCCGCGGGAATCGGTGTAGGCGTAGGCCTGGATGTAGCCCTGGTTGAACAGGCGGTGGTACGGCTCGAAGGAGCTGACCACGCCCAGGTCGAAGAGCACCTTGTGCCAGAAGCGGGAGTACAGCAGGTGCAGCACCGCGTGCTCCACGCCGCCGACGTACAGGTCCACACCACCGGAGGGGTTGCCCTCGCGCGGGCCGACCCAGTAGCGCTCGTTGTCGATGTCTACCAGCGCGTTCTCGTTATTCGGGTCGATGTAGCGCAGCTGGTACCAGGAGGAACCGGCCCACTGCGGCATGACGTTCGCGTCGCGGTAGTAGGTCTGCGTGCCACGGCCATCGCCGAGGTCCAGCTCGACCTCGATCCACTCGCGGGCCTTCGCCAGCGGGGGCTGCGGCTCGGTGTCCTGGTCCTCCGGGTCGAAGGCGACCGGCTTGTAGTCCTCGACCTCCGGCAGCTCCACCGGGAGCATGTCCTCCGGCAGCGGGTGGGCGACACCGTCGGCGTCGTAGACGATGGGGAAGGGCTCGCCCCAGTAACGCTGGCGGGCGAACAGCCAGTCGCGCAGCTTGAACTGCACCTTGCCGTGGCCGTAGCCCTTCTCCTCGAGCCAGTCGGTGGTGGTGGCCTTCGCCTCTGCCAGGGCGAGGCCGTTGATGTCCAGACCCTCGGCGTTTGCGCTGTTCACGGCCTTGCCGCCCTCGGTGTAGGCGGCGGTGAGCTGGCCGTCCTCGCCCTTCTCGCCGCCGGCGACGACCTCGCGGATCGGCAGGCCGAAGGCGGTGGCGAAGTCGAAGTCGCGCTCGTCGTGTGCCGGGACCGCCATGATGGCGCCGGTGCCGTAGCCCATGAGGACGTAGTCGGCGATGAAGACGGGCACCTGCTCGCCGTTGACCGGGTTGGTGGCGTACGCGCCGGTGAACACACCGGTCTTTTCCTTGTTCTCCTGGCGCTCCAGGTCGGACTTCGCGGCGATGGACGCGCGGTAGGCGGCGACGGCCTCGGATGGGCTGTTCTTGCCGAAGGTCCAGCGCTCATCGGCGTCGGCGTAGGCGGCCTGCGGGGAGCCGGCGGCGTCCTCAGCTGCGGAAACGAGGGTGTCGACGAGCTTGTGCTCAGGGGCGAGCACCATGTACGTCGCACCGAAGAGGGTGTCCGGGCGGGTGGTGAAGACCTCGATCGGGCCCGCCGCGGAGGAAAACGCGAGCTGCGCGCCGCGGGAACGGCCGATCCAGTTGCGCTGCATGGACTTGACCTTCTCCGGCCAGTCGAGGAATTCCAGGTCCTCGAGCAGGCGGTCGGAGTAGGCGGTTATGCGCATCATCCACTGCTGGAGGTTCTTGCGGAAGACCGGGAAGTTGCCGCGCTCGGAGCGGCCCTCGGCGGTGACCTCCTCGTTCGCCAGCACGGTGCCCAGGCCCGGGCACCAGTTGACGGTGGAGTTGGAGCGGTAGACCAGGCGGTAGCCGTCGATGATCTCCTGGCGCTCGGCTTCGGTCTTCTCGGCCCAGTCGGCGTGCTCGGCCTCGAGCTTCGGGATGAGCTCGGAGATCGGGCGGGCGCGGCCCTTCAGCTTGGCTGGGTAGCCCGGCGCGGGGTCGGCCTCCGGGTCGAACCAGGAGTTGTAGATCTTGAGGAAGATCCACTGGGTCCAGCGGTAGAACTCGCGGTCAGTGGTGGCGACGGCGCGGCGTTTATCGTGGCCAAGCCCCAGGCGGCCCAGCTGGCGCTCCATGTTCTCGATATTGGCCATGGTGGTGGTGCGCGGGTGGGTGCCGGTCTGGACGGCGTACTGCTCGGCGGGCAGGCCGAAGGCGTCGTAGCCGAGGGTGTGGAGCACGTTCTTGCCGGTCATGCGCTGGAAGCGTGCATAGACATCGGTGGCGATGTAGCCCAGCGGGTGGCCGACGTGCAGCCCGGCGCCGGAGGGGTAGGGGAACATGTCCTGCACGAAGATGCGGTCTTCCGGCAGCTTCTGGCCGTCTTCGGCGAGGTCGCCGACGGGGTTGGGGGCGTTGAAGGTGCCGTGGTCGGCCCAGTGCTTCTGCCACCGCTGCTCGATATCCGCGGCGAGCGCGGGGGAGTAGCGGTACGGGGTCTGGTCGGACGTGTCAGCTGGGGTGTTCATGGTTGGTCATTCTAATAGACGGGGTAATAGACTGAACCGCATGATCGTGCTCACCATCCTGCTGGTTATTCTCGCCCTCGCTGTTCTGACGGTGGGGCTGCTCGGCTTTCTTGAGAAACTGCCTGGTAACGGGGTGGTTGGCCTGCGTATTCCGGAGGTTCGGAAGTCCTCCGAGAACTGGGTTTTGGCGCACAAGATCGCGGGCCCGGCGTGGATGGGTGCGGGTGCGGCACTGCTGGGCGCTGCGTTGTTGACGACGGGGATCGGCGGCTGGATGTGGCTGGTCTTCGCGCTGTTGATCGTGGGGGCGCTGTTCCTGATTGGGATGGGTTCTGCGATGGCGGCGTCCACGATGGCTCGCCTGGAGCACGTGCGTGGTCAGGAGGCCGAGGAGGCCCGGTCCGCTGCGGGTTGCTGTTCCTCTGGTTCTTCTTCCAACGACGACGCCTCGGCTGGCGGTTGTGAACCGTCGGCGGAGGAATGTGCGTCGGGGAATGCGTGCGGTAGCTGCTCGCTCAATGGCGCATGCGAAGGCGGGGGAGCGGCCTTCGACGCAGGTCGGGACGCCGGTTCTGGTGCTGGTGCTGGGCAGGGCGCTCAGCAGGCGGCGGCGAAGCCTGCGCTGGATCTGGATGCGGCACGGCGCGCGGTGGCGGAGCAGGACCGCCGCTAGGGGTTAACGCGGGTACACCTTAGCGCGCAGACTAGCGGAGGTTCGCGCGCTTCAACTTGGGTCGCGCGATGGAAAAAATCACTAGCGAATAGGCGCTCGCGGCAAGCGTGACCCACAGCGTGGGCTTCCAAAAAAGCGGCAGGAACTTTGCTGGTAGGGCCACGATCAATAGACACTGCGCAAAGGCCAGAAAGAGTGTCGCGCTCAGCGCATGTAGTGGGGGCTGCACAAGACTTAAGGTCCAGAAGCAGGCCAGACTCAAGGCGCTAAACTGCCACAAGCCTGCGTTTCCGAACGAGGCGAGCAGAACCAGTGGGAGATACGCAGCACCGAGAAAGGCATAATCCTGTGTCTTCCACGACCGGGGGCTGTATTCCTCCCACACCGCGAGGTCGCTGGTGTAGAAGAGCACAACAGCACTGAGAAACAGCAACGCAAAGACGACATTGAACGGCACAACAGCGCCGTACGTGCCATCAACCCACGGCAAGGGTATTGCTGTTGTCCCCAGAACAATGGCGCCGCATACAGCGATCGCAATTAGACCAAAGGCCTGGGGGACACGGTGGCCACGAAGGTACAGCTTGGTCATCACGACGCCACGCAGCCCTCGTTGACCTTGCTAATGAGCGCCTCATGATCGAGCTCTTGCCGAAGGTGACCCGATGGCTCCAACACCAAGCGCTTGAGGTCATCAGGGGAGACCCCGTCAAAGGCATCGGCGACCGGCACGGGCCCGTCCTCGCCGAACCAGCAGCTCGGGGTGCGGCGTAGTGCGTCATCTGCCTGAAGATGCTGCAGGATGAGCACGAGTTCAACCGTGTCGGGGTCGGTGGATCGCACAAGGAGATATTGCTGTGGTTGCTCCTTCTGCAGGTCTTCCGGTGCAGCTGAGCTGTGTATGTCCCACAGGGACGCCTGCGGCTTGCCGAGAGAGCTCAGCACATCACGATTAGCAGCCACGACCTCCTCGGGCGTTTCGGGCCATAAACACTGGCTATCGCTGCAGACCAAGTCTTTCTCAGACCTTTGGACGGTCACGTCATAACCAGCCCCTGCAACTTGCGAATAGCTAGCAAACCCTCCCAACAGCGCAACGGCTACTCCAGCGGCCACGGCGGCGGTCGTTCCTCGACACCCGGAGCTACCGACATAAATGAGCACCCACGCTGCCATGAGCAATGCGGCGAGCATCGTGGCACTCGCCGCCACGAAGGAGGAGTTCAGTTCGCGGTCAATACCGCAGCACAGCCCTGCAGTCTGGCCGAACATGTAGCGCCATTCAGGCTGCGACAGTGCCGGCGGGTAAGCCTGCAGAACAAAGCTCAGGAACATTGCCACGGGCAAGGCGATCAGGCTTGGAAGATAGAGGCCGCATGCCGTACCGAGTGAAGCCCAAACGAGCGCATGCAGCGCGATAATCAACACGCCTTGCGGCCAGGCCCTGGAGCCGAATCCATCGTTGAGAACAAAATGTAGAGTGACGAGCAAAAATGCAATCAGCTGGAGTGGAGCAATCGACCGCAACCATACTTTCCCGGCATAACGTGGCCTGCCCAGCTGAGTCAGGATTTCGCGAAACCGGGACGCCTCCCACGCGCTCAGGAACCCAAGCAAGGGCCCCAGGACAATGAACAACTGCCAAGACTTATGGAGCGTGGCTTGCGGGGAACTCGGGTAGGTTTCAGCACCCTCGATGCTGATGTTGAGCCACAAGCTGACAGCGAAACCCACGAGAACGATTAGCGCATTTCGAAGTAACGCTTTTCTCATCACGCCTCCGACCGGTGGACGGCAGACAACTGCAGAACAGTGGGGGAGATAGGTTCTCCTCGCCAGGTCGTATCGGAGGCGTCAGTTCGGTCATCACTGAAGCCAATGAAGTCGTCGATTCGCCCCTGAAATGCGAGACAGCCATGATCTAACACGATGACCTGCTCAAATGGTTCGCCGACTTCCAAGGGCTGGTGGCTGGAAACCCACAACCGGATGCCTCGGTTGATGACGTCGCGATAGAGCTGCCGTAGCTCCTGCTTCGCGATTGGGTCCAGAGTCGCACTGGGTTCGTCGAGTAACAGCCAGCGCGCCTGAGAATTCAAGGCGGCGGCCAGCTGGAGCTTCGCCTGCTGCCCACCGCTCAGCTGTCGACATTCCTGGCGGGTTACATCTCCCTGCAAACCCACGAACTCGGCCCAGGTGAGGGCGTCCTTCTGGGCCTGTCGCATGGGAGCCCCTTGCAGCCAACCGACGTAAGAAATGTAATCCGCCACGTTAAAACCGCTGATGGGCATGAACTTTTGGGCAACGTAGACGGTGCCATCCGCGCTGGGCAGCTTCCCTCGTTGCAGTTTGAATTGTCCAGCGAGGCAGCGCAACATGGTCGTTTTACCTGCTCCGTTGACACCGAGAACGACTGTGGCAGCATCGTTGATGGCGAGATCGCGGATGTCGATCCGTTGGGTACTCTGCGGGTAGGCGAAGCGGAAAGAGGCTGTAGGCATGGAGTGGCAATCTAAAAGTAGAGGTTCATGATGCGGGCGCTGGTTGTCTGGTAATCCCGTGACTTTACTTGCCAGTAATACTTCGCATGACCAGGGAATCCCCACGACGCTCGGTACGGCTTTTTAAAGCAATTAGAGACATTTCGAAGCCCCATGTTGACATCTGGCTGGAGTCGCCGAACTTTCTTCAACATCAACTCAAGGTACGGGGTAGCCCCGGGGGCATTGGAAGTACAATCGATCAACCCTGCCTGCACTGCATGCGCACCCACATGGTTTACGCGCTGCGATTGAAAACCGGTGCGAACGCGCTCAAGTCGTGTATTGATGACGCTAGCGTCGGCAGGGGCGGCAACGAGGCTTGTTGACAAAGCCAGGGCTGCGGCAACCGCGGTTACCCCTCGCCGGTTCTGCATAATTTTACGCATGTATTCCTCTCCGAAATCGTACGGACCGCAACTCTATCCCTCCTCAATTGTACTATTGATAGATTACCCAACCAGGGGTATCGCGTGCCCGGAATCTGCGGCTTCTGTAATGCACCTGTGGCGTTGGCCACCCCCTTCCGAGACAACCCCAGGCAAGCCCGGGGCGTCTTCTAGACTGTGAGGCATGAACCCCGGTAAGAACCCGAACACCGCGCCCACCGACGCGGCGAACACTCCTGCATCCGTCGACGCGAACAGCAACGCTGCGCCTGCCGTCCTCGTGTGCGGCAGCATCAACGTCGACACCTTCGTGGGCCTCGATGAGTTCCCGCACCCCGGCGAGACCATCATCGGCCGCCGCGGGCTGCAGGGACTCGGCGGCAAGGGCGCGAACCAGGCCGTCGCCTCCGCCCGCATGGGCGTGGAGACGATCCTGCTGGGTGCCGTGGGGGAGACCAGCGCCGATAACCCCAACCAGCCGCTCGATCCGCTGGCGCTGCTGGCGATCAAGGAGCTCGACGAGCACGGGGTGAACACCGCCCACATCGCCCGCACCAACCAGCCCACCGGCCAGGCGTTCATCATGAACGACGCGTCGGGCGAGAACATCATCATCGTCACCTCCGGGGCCAACGAGCTGACCAGCCCGGCTGAGCTGACGGGCCTGGCCACCGAGCTGGCCGATGAGCGCCCCATCCCGGTTGTGCTGGCCCAAGGCGAGCTCACCCCGGAGCACTCCGCGGAACTGCCCGCGTTGGCCGAGGCCATCGGGGCCCGGCTGATCCTGAACCTCGCACCGGTGACGACGAAGGACGCCGACCTGGTCGCGGCGTCCGACCCGATCATTCTCAACGAGCTGGAGGCCGCGGACATCACCGGGCTGCCCCGCGAAACCCCCACCGAGGAGCTCTTCGCCGCGCTCGAGGACCTCGCCCGCACCTGCGTGGTCACCCTGGGCCCGGCGGGCGCGGCCGTCATCGACGAGGACGGGGTCACGCGCGTGCCCGCCCCGCAGATGGAGAACATCGTGGACACCACGGGTGCCGGGGATGCGTTCTGTGGCACGCTCGCGGCCGAGGTAGCCACCGGTTCCTCCCTGGTGGACGCCACCCGCGTGGCTGTTGCGGCCGGGTCCTTGGCGACCCAGAAGGCCGGCGCGGCGGCGTCGTACGCGACGGAAGCAGAGATCCGCGACCTGGCGTTGGGACAGGAAAACCGCAGCTAGAGGCCGAAAGTGTAGCCCTGGACTAGGATCACCACGCCCAGGCCTTCCATGCAGCCTTCAGGCCATCGACCAGCGGAATCAGACCGAAATAGGGGATCGCGCTGGGCGGCAGGAAGGCACCCGCACCGGCGACGACAGCCAATCAATCCCAATCGCCATCTGCTTACCCCAAATACTCAAAGCAGAATGCCGATCTAACCGCATAAATCCCTTTTATCTTCAAGGGGAGATAATAGGCTGAAAAAATCTAATGTCTGAGAATTATTCAGCGCATACAGCACGCAGCTATACACTTCGTCACTCAGTTCATCTAAATCTGAAACATTGGCACTCGCGCTGAATGAAATAGCGACCGTATTAACCTCAGTCGCATCCGGACTTCTTCCATCATCCCCCGTCGGAAGCTCTAAATTATATTCATTCTCTCGGTCAACCCCTTGAACGCAGTCAATTATTTCCATTACCATGGGACTATTTTTCAACGCCCTCAGTAACCGTGACTTGATTACGCTAAACCTTTGTGGGGAACACCTAACGTTGAGCTCCTCTTCAAATAATTGTGTCGTCAACTCCCTCAGTCCTTAATACAATAGGCGGATGAAGATTAACTTAGACCTTATGGCAACATCTTCTTTCGTCGTAGATGTTCTAGCACCAGCCTGAGAACCAGGCCACCGACCCCCGGGGCCGGCGCGGCGGCGTCGTACGCGACGGAAGCAGAGATCCGCGACCTGGCGGGGGAGCAGGACAACCGCAGCTAGAGGCCGAAAGCGTTCCCCTGGACCAGAATCACCGCGCCCAGGATGATCAGCACCAGTGGGAACGGGATCTGCACGGCGACAGGGCCAACAGCCTGGGCGATCGTTGCGAACAAGGGGCGTCCTGGGGGTTGGGCGCGGAGTATGCGCGGGGTGTGAAAGTGCGTGAGCAATATCCTAGCTTTCGCACCGCGTTCTCCCAGGTGCGCGTGGCACACTTGAGGTATGAGCACTTCTGCAGCCAATAACACCCAGCCGCGCAAGATCATCCTCGACTGCGACCCCGGCCACGACGACGCCATCGCCATGCTCCTGGCCTGGGGAAACCCGAACCTCGAGCTGCTCGCGGTCACGACCGTCGCGGGGAACCAGACCCTCGAGAAGGTCACCAAGAACGCGCAGGCGCTGGCCCGCGTCGGCGGGATCACCGGCGTGCCCTTCGCCGCTGGTGCGCACCGTCCGCTCGTCGGGCCGCAGCTGATTCCGGATGAGATCCACGGCGAGTCCGGCCTCGACGGCCCGCAGCTGCCGGAGGCTGGCGTGGAGCTGGAGGACACCCACGCCGTCGACCTGATCGCGCAGGTCATCGAGCGGGAGGAGCCGGGCACCGTCACGCTCGTGCCGACCGGCGCGCTGACCAACATTGGGCTGTTCGCGCGCCGCTACCCGGAGCTCGTCTCCCGCGTGGCGGGTGTGACGCTGATGGGCGGTGGGCACCACACCGGCAACATGACCCCGTCCGCGGAGTTCAACATCCTCGCCGACCCGGAGGCCGCCGCGATAGTCTTCGACGCGGAGTGGCCGGTCACGATGGTTGGTTTGGACGTCACCCACAAGGTGCTCGCGGTTCCGTCCCGCATGGCGCAGCTCAAGGCCGTGGGCACGGATGTTGCGGAGTTCATCGCGGAGCTTGTGGAATTCTTCGGCGGCGCGTACATGAAGGAGCGCCGCTACCCGGGGCCGCCGATGCACGACCCGCTGGCCGTTGCGGCGGTGGCCGACCCGGAGGTGCTGCGCACCGTGGCGGCCCCGGTCGTCGTGGAGACCAAGGGTGAGTACACCCGCGGCATGACCGTGGTTGACCTGCGGCGCACCTGGGGCGCGCAGGATCAGACGGCTGAGCAGCCGGGCGATCCTTCCTCGCTGTGCCGCACGGATGATTACGCCTGCGCGGGCATGGATACCTATGGCGAGCACGTGGAGCCGGTGCGCCACCGCGTCGGCGTGGACGTGGACGTGGATCGCTTCTGGGACCTGCTGGTTGATGCGCTGACCCGCATCGGTAACACCGGCTTCCGGGGCTAGCGCCCGTTCGGGGCCGCGCGGGGAGCGGGTGTGCTTCCAGGGCGGCCCCCGCACCCGCGAGCGGGGCACGCCCCCTCCTTCACGTTTTGCAGAGTTTGATGTCGCTTTTGGGCGGATTTCCGGCAACAAACTCTGCAAAACACACAATCGGGGGAGCGGGTTCCGGTGCCCGCGCGCTAACACGTCCCCACGCCCGCACTCTCCCGCACCCCCCGCACCCCCTTCACGTTTTGCAGAGTTTGAGGTCGGTTTTGGGCAGATTTCCGGCAACAAACTCTGCAAAACACACAATCGGGGGCCAGGGCACGGGGAAGTGGGCACCCTCGAGGGGGCCGGACAGGGGCCACCGGGGCACCGGCGCGGCCGGGATTCCGGGGCGGGGCAGGGGGCTGGCTCCCGCGCCCGCGCACGCCCTCCAAGCCCCAAAGCCCCCAAAGCCCCCACCCGCGAGCGGGGCATCCCCACGCCCGCGCGCTAACACGTCCCCACGCCCGCGCCCTCCCGCACCCCCTTCACGTTTTGCAGAGTTTGATGTCGCTTTTGCGGGGATTTCCGACATCAAACTCTGCAAAACACACAATCGGGGAGCCCGCGCACGCGCTCGCTCGCACCCTCCCGCACCAACCAGCGCGCACGTGCAGCCAACATCACAGGAAAAAGTGTGGACTCGCACGAATCGCCCACTTATCCTGCATATATGAACGCAACTACGCCCCGCTCAGGCGGGCCAAATAACCCCGCCGGTGCGACCCCGGTCATCGACCCGGTGGATTCGCGCAAGGGCGGCCTGCCACTGCTCATGTTCGTGCTCATCACCGCGGCGGTGGCATTCCAGCTCAACGCCTCGATGCTCTCCCCGGTGCTGCGCACGATGGCCACGGAGCTCAACACCGATGAGTCCGCGGTGGGCCTGACCCAGACCGCCTTCTTCACCGGTGGCGCGATGTGCGGCCTGTTCCTCCCGCGCCTCTCGGACATTGTGGGACGCCGCCGCATCCTGGTCATCATGCTGGCCGTGATGTCCCTGGGTGGCCTGCTGGCCGCCCTCGCCCCGAATATCGGCGTGCTGATGCTGGCCCGCGCGCTGCAGGGCATTTCCGGCCCGACCATCCCGATGACGCTGATCATCCTGCGCAGCCAGGTTAAGGACGAGGTTCGCCTCGGCACGCTGATGGGCCTGATCGCCGCGATCAACGGTGGTGTTGCGGGTATCGACGTCCTGCTCTCCGGCTGGATGGCTGAGCACTGGGGATTCCGCTCCGTGTTCTGGCTGATCTTCGCCGTCGGTGCGGTCGCCACCGTGGTGGTCGCGATGTTCGCCCCGGAGTCCAAGCCTTCCGATAACGTCCGCATGGACTGGATCGGTGCGGCCGTCCTCGTCGTTTCCGTGCTGTCCATCACGCTGGCCGCGAATGAGGCCGGTAAGGGTGCGGCCGCGGACTGGCTGTACGTCATCGGCCTGGTGGCCGCTGGTCTGATCATGTTTGCCATCTTCTGGCGCTGGGAGACCCGCCAGGAGAACACCGCTGGTGCGGCTCCGCTGGTTGCCCCGAAGTACCTGCGCCGCCGCGAGACCTGGGGTCTGCTGCTGACCACCGTCCTGACGATGACGGGTGTGTTCGCTGCCGTCAACGGTGTGGCACCGTCCTTGGCACAGAACGCGGAGGCTGGTTTCGGCATGCGCGCGACGATGGCGTCCCTGCTGCTGTTGACCCCGTACGCACTGATCGGTTGGGCGGTGGGCCCCTTCGCAGGTCGCCTGGCGCCGAAGGTGGGTTATGCGAACCTGCTGCGCCTCTCCAATATCGCGTCCATGCTGCTGCTGTTCCTGCTAGCTTTCGTGGGGACGCGCTCGAAGATCGTGCTGATCGTGGGCGTGATCCTGCTGGGCGTGACCTACGCAGGCATCGGCAATATCGTGCTGAACAACCTGGGTGTGGTGAACTCGCCGCAGGATAACCAGGGCTTCCTGCCGGGCATGAACTCCGCAGCCTTCAACCTGGGTGCGGGTATCTCCTTCGCGGTGCTGCCGGTGTTCCAGGTGGTGGGCTCCCCAGAGGGCTCGGATTCCGCCACGGGCTACACCACGGCTTTCCTGGTGGGTGGCATCATTCTGGGCCTGGCTGCGCTGACCAGCCTGTTTATCCCGAAGACGACCACGGCAGAGCAAGAAGCCGCAGCGCAGGAAAACGCCGCGGCTTAAGCACCCGAAAGGGTTCAACGGGGGAGCAGGGGGAGAGCGCGGGGCGCTCGCAGTGGGAGGTGCGGGCCCCGGAAGGCGTGGGGGCCTCCCGCCCGGGGCTAGCGCCAAGTTGCTCGGTCCCAAGTGAAAGTTGTCACGCTCCTTTTGCGCAGCAGTGACACTAAATCCAAGTTGATCTGAGCATCGACGTACTGCGAAAAGGAGGATGGACGAAACTCACCATCGTAGAACCGCTGGTTCACGAGGGGGTTTATGAAGTCCGATGGATCCCGATCCCGTTTCGCCGGCGCATTTTCTCGGTCAGCAAAGAAGCTGATATTGCCTGGATCGAGGATAAACATGTATCGCTGGGCTGAAACCAACGCTCCTACCGGCAAGGACAAGTCCCAGACGGCAAAGAGCTCCCGAATGGGGAACCGACTGTCGCTGATCCTGGTGTTGACATGGAGATTCAACAGATCGTGGCCACGATATTCTTCAGTGGTGACATCGTTGATCTCCCACAGGCCCTTTTCCAGCCAGTAGACGTCTTGATTTCCAGTATCTGCAAATCCTAATGCCAATTCATGCTGCCGAAACCGATCGAACACGATCCAGGGGTCGAATGGCGCGTAGCCTTTTCTCAGCTCGGCTCTCAGGACGATGGAGATGAAACCGTTGACGGGGGTAAACACTCCCGCCTACTTCTCCCGCTCTTCCCGTGCCTTTTGAGCATAGGATTCCAGCGAAGTCCCCAGCAGCCCGAACTTCGCGAGCTTCACCGGGGCAGGCTGCTCCGCGAAGTAGGCCTGCAGCATCTTGCTGAACTTCTCGTACTTCTTCTCCGTGTACGGGTACCAGTTCGCTTCCAGGCCAGCGCCCTGGGAGCCGTCCTTATCCACGATGACGGACTTCGGGTTACACCAGCCGCGCAGGCCCTCGGCACCCTTGTGGCGGCCCATCCCGGAGTCACCCACCCCACCGAACGGCAGCACCGGGGTGGCCTCGGTGGCCATGACGTTGTTGATGGACACCCCGCCGGCGCGCAGCGCCCCGGCCACCCGGCGCGCCCGGTCGATGTCCGCGCTCCACACGGAACCGGTCAGCCCGAAGGGCGTGTCATTCGCCCGGTCGATGACCTCCCGTTCCGAGCTGAAGCTCAGCACCGGGATCACCGGTCCGAAGGTTTCCTCCGTCACGACCAGCGCATCCTCCGGCACGTCGACCAGCAGGATCGGTGGGATCAGCGCGGAACGGCCGTCCCAGTCCTGCCCGGTGAGCTGGCGCGCACCACGCGAAACAGCGTCCTGAACCTGCTCGTTGACCTGCTCGATCTGGAAGTCGACGGTCATGCGGCCCAGGTCGTTGTTGCGGGAATCCGTGTCCGCCTGCGTGAGCAGCCGGGCCTGCCGGACCAGCTCGGCGACGAACTCCTCCTTGATGCTCTCGTGGACGTAGAGCCGCTCCACCGAAGTACAGGACTGGCCGGTCGCCGTCAGACCGCCGAACAGTGCGCCCGCGGCGGTGCGGGGGATGTCGACGTCCTCGAAAACGATCATGGCGTCCTTGCCACCGAGCTCGAGCTCGACGGGGATGAGCATGTCGGAGCACTGCTTCATGATCTTCCGGCCGGTCGCGCACGAGCCGGTGAACATGACGAGGTCGGGGTGCTGGTCGATGACCTCGGCGCCCACGGCACCGTCGCCGTAGACCACCTGCACCCAGTTCGGGGCGATGGCGGCTTCCTCCAGGAGGGATTCGATCAGCCCGGCCAGTGGGGTGTGCTCGGAGGGCTTGTAGACGACCGCGTTGCCGGCAGCCAGCGCCGCCACGATCGGCACGATCGCCTGGAAGAAGGGGTAGTTCCAGGGCGCGATGATGAAGGCCACGCCGAGGGGTTCGTACCAGATCTCGGACTTCTTACCCATCATCGTCAGCGGGGTCTCGACCTTCTGCGGAGCCAGGACCTTCGCGGCGTTCTTTTCGTGCCAGCTGATAACGTCCAGCGCGCCGAACATCTCGGACATCAGGATGTCGCTGCGGGACTTGCCGGTTTCCTGCCACACGCGCTCGACGATCTCTTCGGTGCGGTTGACGATCACTCCGCGCAGGAGGCGGAGGTGTTCGAGGCGTTCCTCGACGCTCAGGGCGCGGATGGATTTCTGTGCTTCGCGTGCTCGTTCGACGACGCCCTCGACCTGGGCGTATTCGGATTCTGGGATCTGTGTTGCCATGGTGTGTGCTCCTTGTGGTTGTTGAGCGCGGGTTAGTCGCGTGGGTTCTGCGCGTCGGCGGCGGCGAGGGCGGCCTCGTAGGCCTCCTGGTTGATGGTGGTCTCGTAGCCGATGGCCTGGTGGATGTTCGGCAGCTGGTTGGGGTTGCTGCCCCGGGCGATCAGTGGGGAGTCGGTGAGCTCTTCACCCAGGCGCACCCCGAGGTTGGAGTAGTAGAGGCTGTGCACGACACCCTTGATACCAAGGTTGGCCATGCGCATCAGCCCGGCGAGTGGCTCGGGGAACTTGGCATTCGCGTTGGCCATCGCGACGATCAGGCGGACCAGGGGCGTGGGTGCGTAGGCGCAGACGACGGCGAGCGCTTGGAAGGCGGTGCGGTCGTCGTCGTACATGTAGGAGAGCATGCGGTCGATGCCGGCCGCGCATCCGGACTCGGAGAAGGATGGTAGCGCCCCGCCGCCGGACGTCGACGCTGCCTGGCGGGCAGGGACGCCGGGGATGACGACGTCGCCCAGGCGCAGCAGGCCCTTCATCTGCGTGGCGGTGAGCAGCTCGGTGGAGCGGGGGTTGAGGTTCTTGCTGGTCATGTCTGCTTTCTTCCTTCCTTAGCTCGCGGCGATGATCTGCTCGGCGGCCTTGAGGGACAGGGCGGCGATCGTGAGTGCGGGGTTGATGCCCGGCGCGTTCGGGAAGATCGAGGAGTCTGCGGCGTGGATGCGCTGGCTGCCGTAGAGGGTGAACTCGGGGGAGACCACGCCCTGCTTGGCGCTCGCGCCCATCCCGAGCCCGCCCATGAGGTGCAGGCCGATTCCGAACTGGCCGTGGAGGATCTCCTCCGCGCCGGTGGCGTTGAAGATGTTGCGGATGGCGGCCATGCCGGCGTCGCGGCGGCGGGCGTCCTCCCGGTTGAGCTTCTTCTTGATCACCGGGTTGCCCTTGCGGTTGATGGTGATTTCGCCGGGGTTGGTGTCGCGCACGCAGACCTCGATGCAGCCCAGGCGTGGGAAGTCCTGCATGATCTCCGCGTGGCGGGCCCCGAAGCCGGGCAGCAGAAGGGCGATATTGCCGGGGCCGGCGAAGACATTCTCCAGCTTGAAGCCCTGGCGGCGGAAGCTCGGGTCGTCGGACTTGTAGTTCTGCAGCGGGCCGGCGAAGGCGCGGACGTCCTCGGCGTAGCGGCCGAGGTTCATGTACTGCGGGTGGGTGAAGAAGTTCTTACCCAGGCCCGGCAGCTGCTTGCCGTAGCCGCTGCGCAGCAGGAGGGCGGTGTTACCGATCGCGCCGGAGGCCAGCACGACGCGCCGGGCGGTGAAGGTGCGCTCCACCTGGGGTTCGAAGTTGGTGGGCTTGCCGAAGCCGCGGCGGCCCTTCGGGGTGTTGTCCGCAGGCACGCGGGTGGTAACGGTGACGCGGTCGGGGTGCTCGGTGATCGTGCGCGCTTCGGCGCAGTCGATGAGGTGGAAGCCGTGCTTTTCCGCTGCTGGTAGGGCGGTGATGGCGGTGGACTGCTTGGAGTCGATGCCGCAGCCGCTGAGGCATTCCACGCAGCAGTTGCCGTCCTCGAAGCGGCAGTCGGCCTCACCGCGGCGCAGTGGGGCGTAGCGGTAGCCGTTGGCGTCGAAGCCCTCGGCGAAGTTCTTTGCGTTGTTGTTGCGCCACTCTTCGGGCACGTTCTTGAGGCTCATGTTTCCCTCGGCCCGATCGTAGTAGTCGGCGAGGTCGTCCTCGTTGAGCCAGGAGACGCCGGACTGGTCGCGCCAGGAGGAGAAGGCGACGTCGTCGAAGCGGTCCATGAGGGCCTGGTTGACGATGGAGCCGCCGCCGACGGCCTTGGGGCGGAGTAGGCCGAGGCCGGCGTCGGTGGTCAGTTCCACGCCGCCGCCCCAGAAGAGCTGGGAGCTGGAGTCGATCTCGGTGCGTGGGTAGGTGTGCCGGTCGTAGCGCTTGCCGGCTTCCAGGCCGAGGACGCTGAGGCCAGCGGCGGCGAGTTCGCGGGCGATGTTCAGCCCGGAGGTGCCGGCGCCGATGATGATGACATCGTAGGTTTCTTGCGCCGCGGCGGTCGGGTCGATTCTTTCGGCGGTCGCGAGTGTGGTGCCTGCGGCGGGCGTGGTGGCGGCGGTCGCGGTGCCTGCCGTGCCCTGCGGTCCGGCGGTCGGGTTCTGTGGTGCGCGGCCAGCTGCCGCGCCGGTGCTGTGATCCCCTCGGTAGTTCGTCATGATCGTTAGTTAACCCGACGAAACCCTCTGTGTATTCTATATCTGTGAAAAAGTTTTAAAGCTGCCCGCGGGGTGCAATTCTTCCCATCGCTGACGCAACTGTGACGCAGGCTACAATGCCAAGAATGAGCGCTGAGAACCCCACCCCGAAGAAGCAGACGGTCCTGCAGAAGATCCTGGGCTACCGCCCGGACTTTTTGATTGTGTTGATCGTGCTCGCGGTGATCGCGGCGGTGATCGTGCCGCTGCGGGGGCAGGGCGCGGAGATCGGCAACTGGGTGGTGACCATCGCCATCGCCTTCCTCTTCTTCCTCTACGGTGCGCGCCTGCACCCGCGGGAGGCGCTGGAGGGCTTGATGCACTGGCGGCTGCACCTGCTGATCATCGCCTTCACCTTCGCGATCTTCCCGCTGATCGGCGTGGCGCTGCGGCCACTGTCCGGGTTGATCGGGCAGGAGATGTACCTGGGCATCTTGTTCATGACGTTGGTGCCTTCCACGGTGCAGTCCTCGGTGGCTTTTACCTCCATCGCCCGGGGTAATGTGGCTGCCTCGATTGTGGCGGCGAGTGCCTCCAGCCTGCTGGGTGTGGTTCTCACACCACTGCTGGTGCTGTTGTTGATGTCCACCGCGGAGGGTGGTTTCCATATCGACGCCAGCACCTTCTACAAGATCGGCCTGCAGCTGTTCTTGCCCTTTGTGGTGGGTCAGCTGTTGCGGCCGTGGGTGAAGGATTTCGCGGCCTCGAAGGCGACGAAGAAGGTGGACCAGATCTCCATCGGCCTGGTGGTGTATGTGTCCTTCTCTGAGGGGATCGTGGACGGGATCTGGTCGACGATCAGTTGGGTGAGCGTGGTTGGCCTGGTGCTGGGCTCGGTGGTGCTGGTGTACCTGATGCTGTCGCTTTCCTCACTGGCAGCCCGGAAGCTGGGCTTTAACTATGAGGATCAGGTGGCGATCCAGTTCGCGGGGACGAAGAAGTCCCTGGCCTCTGGTTTGCCGATGGCGGCGGTGATGTTCGGCGGAGGCGGGCTGGGGATGATGATCCTGCCGCTGATGATCTTCCACCAGGTGCAGTTGATTATTTGTTCTTTCCGGGCCTCCAGTTATGCCGCGAAGTACGAGGAGGCCCCGGAGCGCGCCACGACCTGGTAGCGCCGGGCTCGCCTGACTGCGCTGGGCTTGCGGGGCTTGCCTAGCTGCGCCGGGACGACGGGGCGGCGCCGGTCGCGGCGGGGGAGCGGCAGCCCCTAGCTGCGCTTGAAGTAGCCGATGCGGGGCCGGAAGCCCTGCGGGTGCTTTAGCTGCGCGACGGCGTCCGCGATGATGAGGCGGAACCGTGGCTTCATTGGGGGCAGTTGGGCCACGGAGAACCAACCGACGTCGGTGGATTCTTCGTCGCCGACGATGGGTTCAGCGAGTGAATCGTAGTCGGGGAGTGTGGGGTCGAGGGGGTTGGCGTCCTTATCGGTGAGGACGCACCGCATCGCGGTATCCATGTATGCGGTCTGGTCCCCGTTGGGGTAGGTGACCTGGTCGGTAGCGCCGACGCCGAGGAGGGCGGCGACGGTGACGTACAGGCCGGTTTCCTCTTTGACTTCACGGATAGCAGCGACGTGCGGTTCCTCGCCGGGGTCGACGATGCCGCAGACGGGCGTCCATTCGCCGTTGTCGGCGCGTTTGACGAGCAGGACTTTCGGGACTTCCCAGAGTGGGGCTTCGGGCGGGACTTCTTTGAGGACGATCGCGGTGATGCCGGGGAGCCAGAGCGGGTCGGTGCCGATTTTTTCGCGCAGGTTGAGGATGAACTCGGGGGTTGCCATGCCTGCAGTGTAGCTGGGTGGGCGCTGGGCTTGGGCGGTGTGGCTGGAGAGTGGGTGCGAGTGCTGGCAGCGGGGCTGGGGCGGGTCGGTGCGCAGGGTTGGGGATGGGAAAAGGCTCCCGGGCCGCGCGAACAATGCAGTTCATGCGGCTCGGGAGCCTTCTACCCGCGGTTAAGCGGGGTGTGCGCTAGAGCGCTGCCCTTCCGGCCTACAGGGGGGGGACCAGCTTTCGCCGGCCCATACCTGAAGCCGTGGGGGTTATTTAGTTTTCGCGGCGACGACGGCCAGCCAGCAGTGCGCCACCGATAGCCAGGGCCATCGCGGCAGCACCCAGCATGATCGCCACGCCGGACACACCGGTCACTGCCAGGGAACCCTGACGACCCGCGCTAGAGCTGGAGCTAGAAGCACCAGACTGTGCCGCGCCGGACTGAGCACCGGACTGGGAGGTACCGGACTGGCCAGCACCCTTACCGCCCTGCTGAGCACCCTTGTCGGCACCGTTGCCTGCACCCTTATCGGCGCCCTTGCCGTGGGAACCGTGGCCGGAGCCAGCGCCCTGGCCCGGGGTGGAGGAACCGTGGGAGGAGCCCAGATTGCCACCAATGATGCCACCGATGATGCCGCCACCGATCAGGCCCGGAATCAGGCCCTCCGGCAGGTCAGAGGAGCCACCCGGCTTCTCCTTTTCGGTGACCGTGACGGTGACCTCGTCGATCACGTTGCCGTCCTTGTCCTTGACAACGACCTCGATCTTGTCACCAGGCTTGGCGTCCTCATCGATATCGACAACCAGGTTGCCGTTCTCATCGATCTCAGCCTTACCCGGACCCTCGGTCTCAACCGTGGCGCCCTCCGGAACATCGCCACCGGTGTTCGGGATCTCAACCTTGTCGCCAGGCTTACCCTTATCGTCGCTCCAGTCAGGCTTCTCAGCCGGAGCGTCCGGCTGCTCAACCTCAACGACTACACGGTCGATCTCGTTGCCGTCCTTGTCCTTGACAACGACCTCGATCTTGTCACCAGGCTTGGCGTCCTCATCGATATCGACAACCAGGTTGCCGTTCTCATCGATCTCAGCCTTACCCGGACCCTCGGTCTCAACCGTGGCGCCCTCCGGGACATCGCCGCCGGTGTTCGGGATCTCAACCTTGTCGCCAGGCTTACCGGAATCGTCCTTCCAGTCAGGCTGCTCAGCCGGAGCATCCGGCTGCTCAACCTCAACGACTACGCGGTCGATCTCGTTGCCGTCCTTGTCCTTGACAACGACGACGATCTTGTCACCAGGCTTAGCGTCCTTATCGATGTCGACAATCAGGTTGCCGTTCTCATCGATCTCAGCCTTACCCGGGCCCTCGGTCTCAACCGTGGCGCCCTCCGGGACATCGCCGCCGGTGTTCGGGATCTCAACCTTGTCGCCAGGCTTACCGGAATCGTCCTTCCAGTCAGGCTGCTCAGCCGGAGCATCCGGCTGTGGCTTGTCGTTCGGGTCCTTCGGGTCGGTGCCCTTCTCCTTCTCCTCCTCGTCGGTGAAGCCGTCGCCGTCGTCGTCATCGTCCTTGGAGTCCGGCGTGCCGTCTCCATCGGTGTCGAGGTTGAACACTGCGTTCGCGGTGTCGTCGCTCGTCGCGGTGCCGTCT
The DNA here is from genome assembly GCF_000069945.1 of Corynebacterium urealyticum DSM 7109. Lineage (NCBI taxonomy): Bacteria > Bacillati > Actinomycetota > Actinomycetes > Mycobacteriales > Corynebacteriaceae > Corynebacterium > Corynebacterium urealyticum. The sequence goes on from NC_010545.1 coordinate 2,342,974, forward strand.
GGGTAGGTGACGACGATCGGAACGATGACCTGCTCCTGGCGTGCTCCGTCCGGGCCAGCCGGGACGACCGTAGCCGTCACGGTGCCGGTCTCCGGATCGACCTCGAAGGTCCAGCCGTGCGGTGCAACGAAGTTCTCGGCGATGGAGAACGTGGTGCCCTCAGGCTTGTCCTCGCCGGTGAAGGTCACCGGGCTCTCGACGGACTGGCCAGCCGGAACGGTCTTCTCCTCGTAGCTCGGCTGGAAGTCATTCACCGGAGCTTCTGGAGTGGAGTCCGGATCCTTCGGATCGGAGCCGTTGTCCTTCTCCTCCTGGTCAGAGACGCCGTCGCCGTCGTCATCCTCGTCCGTGATGTCAGGGATGTTGTCGCCATCGGTGTCCAGCTGGAACGTTGCGTTCGCAACGTCATTGCCGGTTGCGTTAGCGTCCTCTGGGTACTGCACCAGAACCGGGACAACCAGCTCTTCCTGACGTGCACCATTCGGGCCAGCCGGGTCGACCGTCGCAGTGACCTTGCCGGTCGTCTCGTCAACCTCAATGGTCCAGCCGTTCGGGACGGTGTAGTTCGGGTCGAGGACGTACTTGGTGCCCGCCGGTGCGGTCTGATCCGCTGGGTAAGCGATCTCCGCGGTCTTGGAGCCACCAGCCGGAACGACGACCGGGTCGCCGTAGGACGGACGGTAGTCAACCTTCGCAGGAGCGTCAGGCTCTTCAACCTCAACGACTACACGGTCGATCTCGTTGCCGTCCTTGTCCTTGACAACGACCTCGATCTTGTCACCAGGCTTGGCGTCCTTATCGATATCGACAATCAGGTTGCCGTTCTCATCGATCTCAGCCTTACCCGGACCCTCGGTCTCAACCGTGGTGCCCTCCGGAACATCGCCACCGGTGTTCGGGATCTCAACCTTGTCGCCAGGCTTACCCTTATCGTCGCTCCAGTCAGGCTTCTCAGCCGGAGCGTCCGGCTGCTCAACCTCAACGACTACACGGTCGATCTCGTTGCCGTCCTTGTCCTTGACAACGACCTCGATCTTGTCACCAGGCTTGGCGTCCTTATCGATATCGACAATCAGGTTGCCGTTCTCATCGATCTCAGCCTTACCCGGACCCTCGGTCTCAACCGTGGTGCCCTCCGGAACATCGCCACCGGTGTTCGGGATCTCAACCTTGTCGCCAGGCTTACCCTTATCGTCGCTCCAGTCAGGCTTCTCAGCCGGAGCCTCTGGCTTAGAGTCCGGGTCCTTCGGGTTAGAGCCCTTCTCCTTCTCCTCCTCGTCGTTGACGCCGTCACCGTCATCATCCGGGTCCGTGACGTCAGGGTCACCGTCACCATCGGTGTCCAGCTTGAAGTTCGCCTTAGCGTCGTCCTTGCTGCCATCCGGGTAGGTCACCGTGACAGGAACGTCGAACTCCTCGACGGTGTCCTTGTTGAGCTTGCCCCCGTCGACAGTCACCGTGATCTCACCGGTGTTCTCATCGATAGAGACTTCGTAGCCCTCGGGAGCGGTGAAGCCCTCCGGAATGGTGAACTTCGAACCCTCAGGAGCCTTGGCGTCCTTACCGTCCTTGTCAGTGAAGGTCGGAGAAGACTTGGTCTCCTGACCAGGAACAACCAGCTTGTCCTCGTACTTCGGCTCGTACAGGCCGGCATCCTTATCGGTCACCGTGACGGTGACCTCAACGGTGTCCTTGGAGCCATCCGGGTAAGTCACCTCAACCGGAACGGTGATCTTGTCACCAGGGTTAGCACCCTCAGGGATCGGAACCGTGATCTCACCGGTGTTCTCGTCGATGGTCACACCCTCAGGCGCGTTCTCACCAGGGGTGAACTTGGTGCCCTCAGGAGCCTTGGTCTCGTTGCCGTCCTTGTCCTTGAAGGTCGGAGGATCGATCTTGACGTCGCTGCCCGGCTTACCCGAACCATCTTCGTATACAGGATCGAAGTGATCGTTCGCGTTCGGAACCTTCGGGTTGCTGTCGTCTTCGTCCGGGATGCCGTCGCCGTCATCATCCGGGTCCGTGACGTCAGGGTCACCGTCACCATCGGTGTCCAGCTTGAAGTTCGCCTTAGCGTCGTCCTTGCTGCCATCCGGGTAGGTCACCGTGACAGGAACGTCGAACTCCTCGACGGTGTCCTTGTTGAGCTTGCCCCCGTCGACAGTCACCGTGATCTCACCGGTGTTCTCATCGATAGAGACTTCGTAGCCCTCGGGAGCGGTGAAGCCCTCCGGAATGGTGAACTTCGAACCCTCAGGAGCCTTGGCGTCCTTACCGTCCTTGTCAGTGAAGGTCGGGGAAGACTTGGTCTCCTTACCAGGAACAACCAGCTCGGACTTGTACTTCGGCTCGAAGACGCCGTTGTCCTTGTCGGTCACCGTGACAGTGACCTCGACGTTGTCCTTCGTGCCATCCGGGTAGGTCACAACAACCGGAACCTTGATCTCATCACCCGGGTTCGCACCCTCAGGGATGGTCACGGTGATCGCACCGGTGTTCTCGTCTACCTTGACACCCTCCGGAGCATCATCACCAGGAGTGAACTTGGTGCCCTCAGGAGCCTCGGTGTCCTTATCGTCCTTATCGGTGAAGGTCGGAGCCTCGATCTTGACATCAGAACCCGGCTTACCCGAACCATCCTCGTACTTCGGATCGAAGTGCTCGTTAACGTTCGGAACCTTCGGGTTGCTGTCGTCCTTATCCGGGATGCCGTCGTTATCGTCGTCCTCATCCTCGGTGTCCGGCTTACCGTCACCATCGGTGTCCAGCTTGAAGTTCGCCTTAGCGTCGTCCTTGGTGCCATCCGGGTAAGTAACCGTGACAGGGACACTGAATTCTTCGGCAGTGTCCTTGTTCAGCTTGGACTTGTCCGGGAACGTTACGGTGACCTCACCGGTGTTCTCGTCAATCTTCACTTCGTAGCCCTCAGGAGCCTTGAAGTCTTCAGGAATCGAGAACTTCGCATCCTTAGGAGCGTCGACCTTCTGACCGTCCTTGTCAGTGAAGGTCGGGGTCGACTTGGTTTCCTCACCAGGAACAACCAGCTTGTCTTCGTACTTGGGGTCCATGGAATCGGTCATCGGCTCCTTGACGATGAACGAATCAGCCAAGAACGGGGTGCCATCCGGCAGTTCCACAACTGCTGTAAAGACATCACCGGCTTTTGCCGTGTCCGGAACGGTGAACGGGCACGAAGGCACTGCGCCCAAGTCATCGCTGTCAAGCTTGCAGGTTGTGCCCACCTTCTCACCAGCAGCGTCGTACCACTGGATGGTGTACGGCGTGTTCGGAACAAGGCCGACGGTCCTGGTCTGCACCTCGGTGCCCTTGAAAGCAGGCTTGTCGGTGGTGTTGTAATCGACAACATCAAAGCCGGGCTTCGAGGGCTTCAGAGCGAAGTCAGAGTTATCAACGGCGTGCCTCTTGGGCGCTGTGGCGTATGAAATATTCCAGGTCGGGTTGGTGAACATGGCCGTCCGGAAGTTATCCGGATTGACATTGGCGCTTTCGTCCAAGATGGGCTGCACATAGACGTAGTCCATGTTGATGTGCTTTGAGACGTTCCCTGCCGCGCTCTGAGCAAGGTCTCCTCCCGATGTGGCCCATCGTCCAGAAGCGGCAGAGTCGGCGACAGTGTGGAAGAGTTTCTTGGCTTCCGCATTTGGCCAAGTCCCGATGTTCGTCGATGTGACTCCGTACGTACCGTTGAACTGAAGAACGTACTGTCCTTGGGCGTCCGTCGTAGCTGTCACGGTTTCGGCAATTGCCGACTGCCCCGGATTATCAGTTTCGAACTTCTTGATGGCGTCCTGCTGCGCCTGCTTAAGTTCGAGCTGCGTGTAGCCGCGGTTGTCCTTCTTCCACTGATCAAGTTCGTTTGCGACTTCATCACGCAGGTACGAACCGACAACCTTGACACCGGAAACTGCTACGTCACCGTGGCCCGTGTTGTACTGGGGGACATCTCCGGCACCAGCAAGATTTTTCTGGTCCCAGAAAACACGACCGTTAATGTAGCCGTCGCCGGTCTTTGCCTCGCTTTGCTTCCAGTCAGCTTCCGGCTTCTGCAGCCAGCTTTCCGGCGTTTCTGTCAGTGCAATGTTCTGGTCACGGACATTGCCACCGTTGACCAGGTCAAGGCTCCACACGGAGGCGTAGCGCTCAGTAGAGCCCTTGAAGACTCCATCGCCTTCCATGTACGAAATTTCGTACTTGCTGCTGTCAGGGTTTTCGATCCACACACGCAGCTTCTGGTACGGATTAGCCTTGAAAAGGTGCTTATTGCCTTGGCTGTCCGTCCACTCTGGGAAGTCGACGGTATAAGTTCCGTCTGCACGAGTGTTGGTGGTGTACACCGGCGAAACGGCATAGCCCTTGACTTTTTCGTCCATCCACTGGGCGTACACCTTGACGTTTGACAGGCCTTGGTCCTCACCCGACTTGGTCGAGTTGATGCTGGACCGGTCAACGTACACAGCACCATTGACCGTGTGGTTGGCCCTGTGATCGCCCGCCGAGTAGATAGCCTTCGATTCCTGCAAAACGTTGGCGGCGGCCGGGGCGTTCTGAGACTGCACCACCACGGTGCCAGTGGTTGCCAGCGCCAGGACTGCCATTGCGCCCGCCACGGACTTCATCTTGTCGGAAAAGCCCAGCGCGAAAGCGCCGGACTTCTCACCGCGGGCGATAGGCCCCCGCAGATTTGCCATGTTGCTTCCTTTCGACGAGTTAGCAGCGCCAACTAACAGTCGGCACTTTCTAAATACACACTGATAGTACCCACATAAGACCCCAGGTAAAGAGGGTTGCTTCGTACACCTAAGAGTGAGAACATTATGCACTTGCCATGCATGTTTAACGCCCCAACACTGCTTACATTTCAGATGCAAACATAGTGACCCTAGGCTTAAGCGACTCCCAGGCTTAGGCCCACGAAAGCACAAAGCCCCTCCCGGGAGCACCGACCACACCGGCACCCCCGGAAGGGGGGCTAAGAAACACCTAAGCGCGCAGCACTACCCCTGCTGCACGTCCCACCAGGCCCGCAGCTCCGCAATGGCCTCGTCCCGACCCAGCGGCCCCCGATCCAAGCGCAGCTCCTTCAAAAACGCCCACGCCTGACCCACCTCCGGGCCCGGCTTCAAACCCAGGATCTCCATGATCTCGTTGCCATCCAGGTCCGGGCGCACCGCGGCGAGGTCCTCCTTCTCCTTGAGTTCCTCAATCCGCCGCTCGAGGTCGTCGTAATTACGGCGCAGGCGCGCCCCCTTGCGCTTATTACGGGTCGTGCAATCCGCCCGCACCAGCATGTGCAGCTTCGGCAGCAGATCACCCGCATCCGTCACATAACGGCGCACCGCCGAATCCGTCCACGCGCTATCCCCATAGCCATAGAAACGCATGTGCAGGAACACCAGCTGGGAAATATCCTTCACCAACTGCTTAGAAAACTTCAGCTTCCGCAGACGGCGACGCACCAACTTCGCGCCCACCACCTCGTGCTGGTGGAAGGTCACCTGGCCAGATTCCGTGAACGCCCGGGTGTCCGGCTTCCCGCAGTCGTGCAGCAGGGCGGCCCAGCGCAGCTCCAGATCCGGCTCCACGCCGTAGTTCTGCTCCTGCACCAGCGCATTGCGCAGCACCGTCAGGGAGTGCCAGTACACATCCTTGTGCTGCTTGTGCTCGTCCTGGGTCATCCGCAGGCGCGGCAGCTCCGGGAGGACGTAATCCGCCAGGCCGGCCTCCACCATCAGGTCCAGGCCCTCCCACGGGGCCGTGCCGAGCAGCAGCTTATTCAGCTCCACCGCCACGCGCTCCACCGTGATCCGCTGGATCTGATCCGCCATCGCCACCATGGCCTCAGCCACCCGAGGGGCGACCGCGAAACCCAGCTGAGAGACGAAACGGCAGGCCCGCAGCATCCGCAGCGGATCGTCCCGGAAGCTCACCTCCGGGCTATCCGGGGTGTCCAGCACCCCGGCGGCTACGTCGGCCAAACCACCCAGCGGGTCGCAGAACTCGTGCTCCCCGTCTGCGGAGAGCTTCAACGCCATCGCGTTCGCGCGGAAGTCCCGGCGCACCAGATCCCCCTCCAGGGTGTCGCCGAAGGTGACCTCCGGGTTGCGGGACTGGCCGTCGTACTGATCCGCCCGGAAGGTAGTGATCTCCACCTCCAGGCCGCCGACCAGCGCGGAGACGGTGCCGAACTCAATGCCCGTATCCCAGACCGTCTCGGCCATCGGCTCCAGGATCCCCATCACCGCATCGGGGCGGGCATCCGTGGTGAAGTCCAGGTCGTGGCTGAGGCGTGCCAGCATCGCGTCGCGCACCGAACCACCCACCAGGTAGAGCTCGTGGCCCGCTTCCTCGAAGGCCTTTGCCAGCCGGCGCAGCGTGGCGTCATTGCGGCGCAGGGACTGCCACGCCGCCCCCAGCATCGCCGCCTCCTTGGCCTGCGTATCCCCGGTTACCTCGGCAGCGCCCGCCCCAGCGCCAGCCCCAGCACCGGCCGCCGTCGCACCGGCTTCCGCGGCAGCGCCAGCCGTCGCGCCATCTGCAGTCTCATTCGCCCTCGTAGTCACGCGCAATACCTTACTTCATGGCCCAACACCCCAACACCGCGCCGGTCACCCACCCGGCAGCCACCACCGGCACGCCCAACCCCCCGCCAGCGGTTCCCCCAAGCCCCGGCCAAGCAGCTACTATAAACAGAATGAACACGAACGACAGCGCCACCACGAGCAGCGGTTCGCCCCGCAGCACGCGCCGCCGTTCGCAGCACGACGAACAGCCGCAGCGCGAAAACCAGCGCCGCCCAAAAAACGCCAAGAACGCGAAGAACAACCGCAAGGGCAAGGGCCGCGGCAACCAGCAAGGCCAGCAGGGCGACAACAGCCGCAACAGCAACCGGAACAACCGCAGCTCGAACCGCAGCAACCGCTCTAGCTCCAACCGCAACCACCCGAAGCGCACCGGCACCCGGCGCGCCAAGCAGGGCAAGCAGGGCCGCACCCACCTGGAGCACTCCGACCTGCCGCTCTCGGTGGAAACCTCCGCCGGCGGCCTCGTCCTCACCGGACTGGCCGAAGCCGTGCGCCCCAACGGCAGCGTGGACATGTCCAAGATCTACGCCGCCCTCATCGGCCGCGTCGACCGCCGCGGACGCCTCCTGTGGTCCATGCCCAAAGGCCACGTCGAAGAACACGAATCCCACCACAGCACCGCCGAACGCGAAGTGTGGGAGGAAACCGGCATCGCCGGAACCGTCATCGACGAGCTCGGCACCATCGACTACTGGTTCGTCTCCGAAGGCACCCGCATCCACAAGACCGTCCACCACCACCTGCTGCGCTACGTGGACGGCGAGTTCAACGACGAAGACCCCGAGGTCACCGAAGTCACCTGGGTTCCCGTGAACAACCTGGTCGAACGCCTCGCCTACGCCGACGAGCGCCGCCTGGCCCGCCGCGCCCTCGACACGCTGCCGAAGCACGCCCGCGCGGAAGCGGAAGCAGGCCGCGCCACCCCGCGTTAGGAGGGCTGCATGGCTGCCAAAATCCGCCCCGCCACCGCCCTCGCGCTCGGCTCCCTCCTCTGCGCCGGGTGGGTCACCGCCGTACCCGGCCCGTTCGCTGGCTCCGCGCTGCCTGCCGCAAACGCACTGCCCGCTGCCTCCGCACTGCCTGCCGCGGGCGCCCAAACCCCCGAGCACACCACCACCTTCCACCACGCGGAGGCCACGGACTGGGCCAACCCGAACGCCCGCTCCACCGACCCCAATCGGGGCATTAACCTGCAGGTTCGCAACATCAGCCCGCGCTTCCTCAACCCAGCGGACACCGACCCGCAGACCTACACCCTGCGCATCCGCAACACCAGCCCCGGCACCATCCGGGGCCTCACCCTGAGCCTCAAAACCGCGCCCGCCGCCGGCAGCCCCGCCCAGGTGCGCACCTCCCTGCTCTCCAACAGCGGCGAATACCCGCACAGCTCCCCGGCCCGCCCGCTGCAACGCAGCAACGGCAGTCAGGTCTCCCTGGGGCCGGGCGAAACCGCCGACGTGGACGTCCGCCTCGTCCGCGACCCTTCCTTTCAGGACGACGCCACCCCCCACCCCGAGACCCCCACCGGCGAAACGGCGGGCCCAGCTGGGGCCTTGGCACCGATGAGCTTCGGGCTGCCGGATGCCGCGCAGGCCGGAACCTACCCGCTGATGTTCACCCTCGGCGGCACGCCCGGGGCCGCTGATGGTGCCGATGGTGGGGGAGAGGCCGCTGGGGAACAGGCAGCGCAGGGGGCGGAACTGCTCGCGGTGACCCGCGCGACGGCCGTCGTCACCCCGGAAGAAGATAAGGAAGAAGGGGAGGGCAGTGGCACCTCCGGCACCCCGCTGACCTTCCTGTGGCCCATCGGTGGCGAAACGCACGCCACACCCGGCGCGGTCGGGGACGCCCCCGAGCCCGCCGAGCTCTACCTCAACGAGGACTCCCTCGGTGAGCAACTGAAAGAAGGCGGGCGGCTACGCACCCTCCTCGACAGCTACCGCACCGCACTGGACGGCCCACAGGGCACCAAGATCCGCGAAGCCAGCTGCCTGGCGATCGACCCCGACCTCCTGCAGACCGTGGAGCGCATGGCCGGCGGCTACCGCGTGGGCGGGCGTGTCCCAAAGCCCGTCGAGGAGCGCAAGCGGCTCCGCGACTCCTGGGGAGACATCTTCAACACCAAGGACCGCTCCGAACCCGGCGCCCACGATAAGGCCGCCGCTACCTGGCTCAGCGACCTGCGCGACACCACCAAGGAGAGCTGCACCGTCGCGCTGCCCTACGGCGGGGCGGACATCAACACCACCGCCCAGGCGACCGGTCCCACCAACCCGGAGGCCGCGGCAGGACAGGCCAATGGCGCCGCTGCCAGCGGAGATGCGGCCGGTGGTGCCGCTGGAGCAGATACCGGCGTGGCCGAGGAATCCACCAGCGCGGCCTGGCTCAGCATGCACGCCCTCGGCCGGGGTGCCGCCACCATCCACGAGATCCTCGGCACCACCCCGGTGGCCAATATCGCCATCCCCAGCAGCGGCTACCTCACTCCCGAAGCCCTGCCGTACCTCGCCGCCGCGAAGGTGGACCCCGCCTCGGAGGGGGCCGACCCGTCCCGCCGCTTCGAGAACACCCTCAAGGGCCAGGCGCTCCTGCCCACCCTTGACCCCAAGGTGCCAGTCACCGCGCTCGTCGCGAATAACACCGTGCTCACCCAGCAGCCCGCCCAGACCCCCGAGACCTCGGGGGAGGAGGGGCAGGACAGCGAATCACAGGACCCAGCTACCCAGCAGGCTGACCAGCAGTGGAACGACCGCCTGCTGAAGCTCAACGATGCCGGCAGCCTCCGCGCGCTGCGCTACTCCGGCGACCTCGGCACCGTCCTCGCCGCCACCGGCGCCCGTCCCGACACCACGGGCTACTCCAACCCCCAGGCCCGCTTCGACGCCAACGCGGACTCCGAGGCCACCCGCATGTCCACCGCCCTGGCCGTGCTCCAGCAGGAACTCGCCAGCCCCGAGCCGATCCTCGCCGTCCCGCCGGGCCAGTGGGAGGTCAACGGGCAGGACGCCACCGCCCTCCTGGACTACATCGAGCAGGCCTTTGCCACCGGGCACGCCACCCCGGTCTCCCTGGCCGACGCGCTGCGCCCCCGCGGCCTGAAGAACTCCGAGCTGGCTCTCGGGGAGGTCACCCAGCCCTTCACGGACCCCGGGAAACCCACCGAGGCACTCGCGCCACAGCTGGCGACCCTGGCCGACCGCATCCGCAGCCTCACCCTGATGATGTCCAACTCCCGGCAGATCGCCCTGACCCGCGAACAGTTCACCCGCCCGATCCTCGCCGATCTGGCGCGAGCCACCAGCAACTACGGCACCCGCAACCCCGCCGAGCAGGACGGGGCCAGCCAGCGCGCCGCCGCGCGCGTCGCCGGTGCGGCAGAGACCGCGGACACCCTGCGCAACTCGGTGACCCTGCTGCCACCCGGCAACGTCTTCACCCGAACCTCCGAAGCCGCGCCACTGATCGTCGCCGCCCAAAACGGCCTACCGCTGCCCGTGCCGGCGAAGATCCGCTACCGCGACACCCTCGACGAGCACGCCGGGCACCCCGCCACCATCCTGGAATCCGAGTCGCAGATGATCCCGGCGCGTGGTTCCCTCACCGTGTCGATCGACCTCGGTGCCGCAAACCGCCGCAGCGACCTCGACCTGTGGCTCGCCAGCCCCAAAAACAAGCGAATCAGCGACTCCGTGCAAGTCAGCGTGCACTCCAGCCCCAATATCCCGCTGGATAAGATGATCCTCCTGCTCACCATCATCGCTGGCGCGGGCATCGGCGGGAAGCTCCTCCTGGACCGTCGGCGCCGCCGCCGCAGCCGCTAGGCCCGCCGCCGAAAACACCGTGTAAAACCCGTCACAGGCAGCGAAAACCCGCCCCGGGAGCGCGTTTCTAGTTAGGAAACGCACCCAATGTGGACGATGATGGATTCTGTGACTAACCCAGACGTTCCCGAGGATTCCGCTGACAGCGCAGGCCACGGCAGCACGCCACCGACCAAGCCACCCGCAGGCCAGCGCGGCCGCTTCATCGAAGCCCGCCCGCCCGCGCTGGCCCCCCAGGCGCGCGAAGAAGCCAATACTCCGGAAACAACGGACGACTACTCCTCACTGAGCGTCGCCCCCTCCCAGCACGGTCAGGAACCCGAAAACACCACGCCCGAGGCCCCAGCCGCCCCGGCTGTGGACTTCCGCCGGCCCGCCTCGGAGATCCACCTGGGCAACGAGCGGCACGCCTATGACCAATACGAGTTCGGCCTCGCCGGGGAGCTCGGGCACTCCGCCGACCCCGGGGCAGACCCCGCGGGCCGCCAGTACCGCGCCAGCTCCCAACCGGCCCGCACCTCCGCCCGAGCGCTCGCTGGCGCCGGGGTCGGAGCTGCCGCCTCCCGCGGCGCAGCATCCCGCGCCGCCGCATCCGCCGGAACGGCAGGCACCAACGCCCCCGAACACACCGCGACCCCCGCAGTCACCGCAACCACCGGCGGCGGCGACGTCCCACCGGAGGAAGACACCCCCACGGACCGCACCGCCGCAGCCGCGGCGGAACAGGACAAGCAGAACGAACAACCCTCGGACGCCGACGTCGTCCGCACCGGCGGCTCCATGGCCATCGCGACCCTCCTGTCGCGCATCACCGGCTTCCTGCGCACCGTCCTCATCGGCTCCGCGCTCGGCGCCGCCGTCGCCTCCGCGTTCAACACGGCGAACACCCTGCCGAACCTCATCACGGAGCTCGTCCTCGGCGCGGTGCTGACCTCCCTGGTCGTCCCCGTGCTCGTCCGCGCCGAGAAGGAAGACCCCGACCGCGGCGAAGCCTTCATCCGAAGACTGCTGACGATGACGTTCAGCATCACCGTCATCATCACCCTCCTCGCCGTCGGCGCGGCACCCTGGCTGATCAGACTCACACTCGACCAAGACGGCCAGGTCAACGTCCAAATGGCGACAATGTTCGCCTACCTGGTGCTCCCGCAGATCTTCTTCTACGCCATGTTCGCCGTGTTCATGGCCGTGCTGAACACCAAGGGAGTATTCAAACCCGGCGCGTGGGCGCCCGTGGTCAACAACCTCGTGACCATCACCGTCCTCGGCGGCTACCTACTGCTCCCCGAGGACACGAAGCTCCAGCCCACCGACCACGTCACCATCAGCGACCCGCACGTGCTGCTGCTGGGGCTCGGAACCACCCTCGGCGTGGTCTTCCAAGCGCTCATCATGGTGCCCTACCTCCGCAAGGCGGGCATCAACCTGCGGCCCCTGTGGGGCGTGGACGAGCGCCTGAAGAACTTCGCCGGCATGGGCGTGGCCATCGTGCTCTACGTGGCCATCTCCCAGGTCGGTTGGGCCGTCAATAACCAGATCGCCTCCAGCGCGTCCGGGGACGCCCCGACGATCTACATGAACGCCTGGCAGCTGCTGCAGATGCCCTACGGCGTCATCGGCGTGACCCTGCTAACCGCCGTCATGCCGCGCCTGTCCCGCAACGCCGCCGACGGCGACGATAAGGCCGTGGTCCGGGACCTCACCGTCGCCAGCCGCCTGACCATGTTCGCGATGATCCCCATCATCGTGTTCATGACCGCATTCGGCGGGATCATCGGACCGGCACTGTTCGCCTACCGCTCCTTCTCCATGGAAACCGCGAGCGTGCTGGGATGGACCGTTTCCTTTTCCGCCTTCACGCTCATCCCGTACTCCCTGGTGCTGCTGCACCTGCGCGTGTTCTACGCCCGCGAGGAGGTCTGGACCCCGACCTTCATCATCGCCGGCATCACGATCACCAAGATCGCGCTGGTCTCCATCGCGCCATTCATCGCCACCGAGCCGCGACTCGTCGTGGTGTTGCTGGGTGCGGCCAACGGCTTCGGCTTCGTCACCGGCGCGATCATCGGCGTGCTGCTGCTGCGCCGTTCCCTGGGCAACCTCAACTCCGGCGAGGTGATGCGCACCAGCATCTGGGCCTTCGGCGCCTCCCTCGTCGGCGCGCTCGTCGCCTGGCTGGTGGACCTGGCTCTCACCAACACGATCATCACCCCCGGCCAGAACCCGGGCTTCCTGATTCGCCTGCTGATCACCGGCCCGGTGTTCCTCATCGCCACCGGCGTGGTCATGGCGCGCTCCAAGCTGCCCGAGGTGCTCACCGTCGGCTCCGCGCTCTCCCGCGTCCCTGGTATCGGCCGCTTCTTTTCCGGACGTCAAGCCGAGGAGGAACTGGGCTCCGCCGCAGAGCGCATGGTTCCCGCCCCGCTGGGCCCCGCAGAGGCCGCCCGCGAGGCTGCCGTGGCCAACTCCCTGTTGCCGCCCCTGCCGCCACTGTCCGCAGGGCGCGTGCGCGGCCCACGCCTGGTGCCCGGCGCGCCGATCCTGGACGGGCGCTACCGCCTGCTCGCCGACCACGGTGGCTCCACTGCCGCCCGGTTCTGGCAGGCCCGGCGCACCGCCACCGGGGAGCTGGTTGGGCTCACCATCCTCGACCCGCTGGCAGCGGTGCGCCAGGGCAAGCGCCCCGGCGAGTACGTGCCGAACCAGTCCCGACTGGTGATGCAGATCAAGCAGGAAATGTCGCAGAAATCACGGGCCATGATGGAGGCCCAGGAGGCCGCCCTCGCACACGCCCTTGAGAACGCCGACGACGGCGCCGAGGGCGAGGAGGCGAACCCGCTGGCCGGACTCACGCAGATCCAGCAGGTCATCGACAGCCCCGGCAGCGTGGTCGTGGTGTCCGACTGGACCGACGGCTCCGCACTCTCCGCAGTCGCGGACTCCAGCCCGGACCCGCTGGCCGTCGGCTTCGCCGTCGCCGACCTCGCCGAGGCCGCCGCGGAGATGCACGACCATGGCCTGGCCCTCGGCGTGGACCACCGCGACCGCATCCGCATCAGCACCGCCGGGGGTGCTGTCCTCGCCTTCCCCGGCTACCTGCCGAATAACTCCTCCGCGCAGGACATGCAGGGCATCGCCGCCGTCCTCGAGCTCCTGCTGGCCAACGTGCCGGTCTCGGAGATCCCGAAGGAACTCCTCGCCGAGTCGCTGGCCGCCAGCAACCTCAGCGCCGAGCAGCGCGCCGCCGTCATCAGCGGCGGGGCGGCCAACCCGGCGGCCGCACGTAGCGAGGACACCGACAAGGACGCAGACGCAGACGCAGACCGCAACGAAGGCGACCACCGCGACGAGGGCGACGTCCCACCGAATCCGGCGGACCGCGACCCCCGCGAACTGGCGACCAGGCTGCGCTACCTCACCTCCGGGGAGCTGGCCATCAACCCGGACGAAGCGCCGACCCCGCAGGTCCAGAAGACCGGCTTCGGTGTGCGCCAGGCGCGCCTGCAGCACGTCGCCGTCATCGGCGGCATCGCCATCGGCTCCGCCCTGCTCATCGCCGCGCTCGTCGCCAGCCTGCTCAGCGTGGTCGGCGGGGGACGGGAGGACTCGCCGCTATCCACGGACTCCATCCGCTCCGGCGCGGAGGGCATCATCAAGCGCGAGCCGACGATCGTGCCGATCCGCAACGTCCGCGAATGGATGCCCGCCGGCGCGAAGGGCACCCTCGACGCGCCTGAGGACGTCCAGCTGGTCACCGACGGGCGCGCGGCGACGAAGTGGCAGTCCGACTCCTACCTCAGCCCGCTGGGGCGCACCCCGGAGGCCACGAAGGAGGGCATCGGACTGCTCGTGGACCTGCCGACTGGCACCCGGATCCACGCACTGCAGCTGGAGGGGCTCGCCCCCGGCATGAAGGTCGAGCTGCGCCGCGTCGACGAGGCCACCGCGCCGACCGACCCGGCGGCACCACACGGGGCGGCCGTCCCGAACAAGGAGGGCGCCAAGGCCTCCGCCCAACCGACCGCCTCGGAGGAGCCGAGCGCTTCGGAGACCACGCCGGAGGGTGAGGCGACAGCCACCACGACCAGCGGAAACCAGTCCGCCAACCTGCGCAAGGTCCCGCTCACCCTGGACGAGACCACCTCCCTGGGCACCGTGACCGCCACCGAGTCCACGATGAACGTGGAATTCCACGGCGAGGACGGGCAGGACGTCCTCGTGGGCCAGGGTGCGAACCAGAAGCTGCTGAAGGCCCTGGCGGAGGCCAAGGCCAAGGAGGCGGCGAAGGCTGGCGGCGCTGATGAGGCTTCGGAGGGGGCCGAGTCTGAGGAGGAGCGCGCCGAGGACGCCGAGAAGAAGGAGCAGGGCACCAAGCCGATGAAGCAGCTGCTGATCTGGATCACCCAGCTGCCGGAGGCCGACGGCCGCGCCACCCTCGGCGAACTGCGCGTCATGGGCACCTGGCAGGGCCAGAACCGCGTGGACGAGACCAGCACCGCGCCGAGCAGTCCGACACCGAGCAGTTCGGCACGGGGGAGCGCACGCGCTTATCCACAAGAGCGGAGCTAACCCCGCCGAGCTGTCCACAGCTTTGAGCGCCCCGGCGCCATCGACATCACGATGGCCGGGGCGCTCATTAGTGTCTAAGCCACGATCCAGGCTCACCAGGGGGAAAGGGGAGGGGCCATGACGGCACCAGTCACCGACACACAGCACACCACCGCGCCGGATAGGGCGGCAGCCACCACGTGGGGCAGCGCGCCAAGCAACACGGGGGACGCGCCCCACACCAGCGCGCACCGCACCGACCAGGAGCTGCTCGCCGAGCACATCGCCGGCGACCCGCTCGCACTCCACACACTGCTGGCCCGCCACGAGGTCCGCATGCACTGGGCAGAACGCGCCGCCGGCGTCCCGGAGAGCGAACTGGCGGACGTCCACCAGGAAGCCGTCCTGAAAATCCACCGCCGCGCCGCCACCTTCCGCAACCGCTCCAGCGTCGTGACCTGGATGGTGACCATCGCGCACCGCACCGCCCTGAACTTCGTGACCGCCCAGCACCGGCGCGGGCACCGCCACCGCGAGGACATCAGTGACTGTGAACGCGACCTGCCGAGCTCGCACGCCACACCGAACCAGGAGCTCAGCGTTGACCTGCACAACGCGTTGGCCAGCATCCCGGTCCTGTTCCGGCAGACCGTCGTGCTGCGCGGGATGCTCGGCTACTCCATCTCCGAGATCTCCGCGATGCTCGATGTCGCGCCCGGCACCGTGAAATCCCGCTACTCGCGCGGGCGACGCTTGCTGCAGGACCACCTCGTGCTTGCCGACTATGCCGACCACCCCTGAGCTGGGAATATATCCCGTGTCTACTGGGTTAGATAAAGTGCGTTAAGAAAACGAAACCCACATCAAAGAACACGAGCGAGGTCACATGTCTCAGCCCTTCCTGCAGGCCAACGTCGGAATCGGCGTGAACAAGGCGGGCGACGCCGCGGCCGCGGCCACCCCAGCCGATACTCCCGATACCTCCGCCAGCTCGGGTGGCACCCACGACCCTGCGGAGAAGATCCACAACGTGATCATCGTGGGCTCCGGGCCAGCCGGCTACACCGCCGCGATCTACGCCGCCCGCGCCGAGCTCGAGCCGATCGTCTTCGAGGGCATGGACTTCGGCGGCCTGCTGATGCAGACCACCGAGGTGGAGAACTTCCCGGGCTTCGCCAAGGGCATCCAGGGCCCAGAGTTGATGGACGAAATGCGCAACCAGGCGGAGCGTTTCGGCGCCGACCTGCGCATGGAGGACGTCGAGAAGATGGACCTGACCGGCGAGATCAAGAAGGTCTGGGTAGACGGCGAGGAGTACCAGGCACGCGCCGTCATCCTCGCAACCGGTGCGGCACCGCGCTACCTGAACATCCCGGGCGAGCAGGAGATGATCGGCCGCGGCGTGTCCGCCTGCGCCACCTGCGATGGCTTCTTCTTCAAGGACCGCAAGATCGCCATCGTCGGCGGCGGCGACTCCGCGATGGAGGAGGCGGATTTCCTCACCAAGTTCGGCGAGACCGTGACCCTCATCCACCGCCGCGACGAGTTCCGCGCCTCCAAGATCATGCAGGAGCGCGCTCGCCAGAACCCGAAGATCGAGTTCTTGATGAACTCCAAGGTCACCGCCGTCCACGGTGAGAGCGCAGTGACCTCCCTGACCGTCGAGGACACCGTCACCGGCGAAAGCCAGGAGATGGAATTCGACGCCCTCTTCGTCGCCATCGGCCACGACCCGCGCGTCAGCGTTTTCGAGGGGCAGGTGGAGCTGAAGGAGGACGGCTACGTCAAGGTTGACGAGCCAAGCACCGCCACCAGCCTGCCGGGCGTGTTCGCCGCCGGCGACCTCGTGGACTCCCACTACCAGCAGGCCATCACCGCAGCTGGCAGCGGCTGCCGCGCCGCCCTGGACGCGGAGCACTACCTGGCCGCACTGCCGGCCAACGAGAGCTAAAACTCCACGCCACAGCACACTGCTGGCCTCCCGAGCTTTTCCGGGATTCACGGTATCCTGGGACAAGGAAAACCCCGGTGGACCACCCACCCCCAAGGACCACCCAACCCCGGAAAGGCAGGGCCCGCATGTCGAACATCATCACGGTCACGCAGCAGACATTTAAGTCCACCGTTGTGGAGTCCGACCTGCCGGTACTCGTGGATTTCTGGGCCCAGTGGTGCCAGCCCTGCCTGCGCATGAACCCCAGCCTCGAAGAACTTGCCGAGGAGATGGACGGCCGCGCCGTTGTCGCGAAGGTCAACGTCGACGAAGAGCGCGCGCTCGCAGCGATGTTCCAGGTGATGTCCATCCCAGCCCTCATGGTTTTTAAGGACGGCAAGAAGGTCGCGGAATTCACGGGCCTGCAGCCGAAGGGCACCCTCGTCGAGAAGCTGGAATCCCTCGCCTAGACCGCGGGAAACCCTGGACCACCAGCAACTGTTCGGAAAGTAGGACGCAGCGAGCCGTGACGGATAAACAACACGCCGAGAACCACGCCCCCCGCGTGGGCCAGCAGAATGTGCTGCTCACCGTGGGCGATAAGAGCCCCCGGGTCGCCGAGGTGCGCAGCGCCCTCGCCCGGCTCGGCATGCTCTCCGATTACGGCGCCGCGCTCACGGCCTCCAATAACGAGCAGTGGTCTGAGGAAGAGGAGTTCTTCGACGCCGTTTTGGCCACCGCCCTGCGCGCCTTCCAGCAGCAGCGCGGCATCATCGCCGACGGCGTGATCAACGAGACCACCCTGCGTGCCCTGCGCGAGGCGTCCTACAAACTCGGCAACCGAGTGCTGAGCCTGCAGGACCCACAGTACGTCGGCGACGACGTCTCCGAACTCCAGTCCCAGCTCTACGACCTGGGCTTTTACACCGGTCGGGTGGACGGGCACTTCGGCCCAGACACCCACCAGGCAGTCACTCAGTACCAATTTGAGTACGGGCTGAACTCCGATGGCATGGTCGGTCCGGACACCCTCCGCGCACTGGCCTACCTGGGCCGCCGCATCACCGGCGGCTCCCCACACTCCATCCGCGAGAAGGAGATGATCCGCGCCGCAGGTCCGCAACTTTCCGGCAAGCGCGTCGTCATCGACCCGGGCTGCGGTGGCTCCGACGAGGGCACCGCTGTGAAGGGCCCCTTCGGCGCGATCACCGAGCAGGAGATCCTCTGGGACCTCGCCAACCGCCTGGAGGGGCGCATGATCTCCGCAGGCATGGAGACGATCCTCTCCCGCAGCCGCACGGCGAACCCCAGCGACACTGAGCGCGCGGACCTCGCCAATGCCTTCGGGGCAGACGTGGTGATCTCCCTGCGCACCGATAGCTACCCGAACGAGCGCGCAAACGGCGTGGCCAGCTTCTACTTCGGCTCCGAGAACGGCTCGAGGTCCATGGTCGGCGAGAAGCTCTCGGGCTACATCCAGCGCGAGATCGCCGCCCGCACCGACCTGCTGAATTGCCGCACCCACGCCCGCACGTGGGACATCCTGCGGCTCACGAAGATGCCGACCGTGCAGGTCGTCCCCGGTTACCTGACGAACCCGGACGACGCGGCCGCGCTGACCTCGCCGGAGGTGCGCGACATCATCGCGGAGGCCATCGTCGTCTCCGTGAAGCGCCTGTACCTGATGGATCAGGACAGTCACCGCACGGGGCAGTTCAGCTTCACGGAGCTGCTGCGCATCGAGCAGCAGTAGGGAGCGGCTCTCTGGGGGTGAGAGGGGCTCCTAGCCTGCTAGGGGACAGAAAGCAGGACAAAGGCCGGGCATGCTGCCCGGCCTCTAGTGTTGTGCTGGCGGTTCTGAGCTCAACGCGGGAGTTAGGGGTGCTGCGAAGGCAGCCAACTAAGCGTGGGATGAACGGAGCGCCCGAAGCGGAACCACAGATTCTTTAGAAGGCCTCGCCCTCGCGGTCGAGAAAGAGGTTATACGCGCCGGAAACCTCGCGGCGGTAGCGCGGGTAGAGCTCGTGATCGTCCACGCGCTCGAACTCGGCCTCCTCAACCACGTCGATGGACAGCATTGGAGCCACACTGAGGGCGTCCTTCAGCAGGTTGCCCGTGTGAAGAGCCTCCGGCGTCTGCCAGCCACGATAAGCCTCTGGCACGTAGCTGGGGGCGTTTTCGATCCGCAAACTAGGGTCCAGGCTGGACCTGGAGCTTGCTGCGCTCGATGGGGAAGGGAAGGACGGCGTCCCGCTGTACTCCAAACCCGCATCCTGCGCGAATCCACGTGCTTCCTGCTCCTGCTTCCGCAACAGCTCGTCAAGCGCGTCCTCGTCGCGGGCGAAGACCTCCACGGCGCTGAAGCCGCGACGGCCCGCCTCCACAAGGACCGTCTCGATCAGGCGGTGCTCCAGATAGAGGCCCATGAATGCGTCCTCAACGTACACATCACTCAGCAGGAGGGCGTCGGAGGACACGGTGGAGGGGAGGCCCTCCGCGCCCGGCAGGAAGCGCGTCGGGGCGAAGAAGACGGTCGCTGCGGGCTGCAGCTTGCGGCCCGGCACGCCCGTGCCTACGAAGGCGGTAAAGCCACAGGTGCCCCAGCTCATCAGCGTCCGCTGGATCCACAGCTGCTTATCGAAGGCAGGGTCCTCGGTATGGGTCGGCCCATACAACGGATCCCACGGCAGCGCCCAGAACGTGCTGTTCGCTGCGTCTTCCGTAATCTGCTCCGCGTTATCAAAGCTCAGAGCGCGGATTTCAACCTCCACGGGCTCTCCCTCCCTGATGAGCTTAAAACGGTCGGCTCAACTATCGCGTGATGATGTGTCTGTGCGGGGCAAGCAACGCTGGGAACCTCGTGGGCTCGGCCGGCATGGGCCGGATGTTGCTTCTGGGGCTATTTTATGACGGCCGCCCGCCCCATGAGGAGATTTAGAAAATCAGCCCGAAAAACCTTGAATTGTTTCACGTGAAACAATTGCGGGCGCAGAAACTACTGTTCGCCGCCGCCGAGGATCTCAATGATGCGGTCAAAGTCCTCCTGGCCACCGAACTCCACGACGATACGGCCCCGCTTCTTGCCCATCTGGACGCTGACCTTGGTCTCCAGGGTGTCCGCGAAGTCATCCACCCAGCTGTTCACGTAGTCCGGCAGGGGGGCAGGGGTGCGCTGCTTGCGCTCCTGCTTCTGGCTCTCGCCCCGGTTCATCAGCGTGACCGCCTCTTCCGTGGCGCGGACGCTCAAGCCCTCGGCGACGATACGATCTGCCAGCTGTGCCTGCGCTTCCTCTCCGCCCTTGAGCGCGAGCAGGGCGCGGGCATGACCGGCGCTGAGAACACCGGCGCTCACGCGTCGCTGCACCGCGACGGGCAGCTGGAGCAGACGGATCATGTTCGCAATAAGGGAGCGGGAGCGCCCAATACGCTTGGCCAGCTGCTCCTGGGTGACGCCGAACTCCTCCAGCAGCTGCTGATAAGCGGCGGCCTCCTCAAGCGGGTTCAGCTGCACGCGGTGGATATTCTCCAGCAGCGCGTCGCGCAGCATCGCATCGTCCTGCGTCTCGCGGACGATAGCCGGGATCGTCTCCAGGCCAGCCTTCTTGGATGCGCGAAGGCGGCGCTCACCCATGATGAGTTCATAGGGAGCAGGCGCCCCGCTAACCGGGCGCACCACGATAGGTTGCATGAGCCCGAACTCCCGGATGGAGTGGACCAGCTCGTTCAGCTGCTCCTCGTCGAAGACGGAGCGCGGCTGCTTCGGGTTCGTCGTGATCGCGTCGAGCGGGAGCTCCTGATAGGTCGCGCCGAAGCTATCCGCATTCGAGAGCTCCGGGCCCCCGGCCTCACCCTGCGATTCGGCCGAGCCTTGCAGTTCGGTCAACTCCTGTGGCGCAGTGGAGCCCTTCGTGTGGGACGAGTCCTTAGCCCCACGAGAACGGGGAGCATCGGCCTTTGTCGAGGCGCCACCCTTCGCGACCTTCGAGCCCGCGGCCCCCTTGGCATACGAAGCGTGCGCTTCACCAGATGCTGCGGAGGCGGATTTTTGGGTCGGCGCACCCGTGTTCTCGCCCATACTGGAGGTTGGGCGATTAACGTCACTGTGACGAATATCGGTACCACCGGCGTCGGCGCCCGACGCGGAAGCACCGCGCGCAGCATCGCCGGAATCCTGACCCGTGGCACGGCGGGCGGCAGCACCGCCGGCGCCACCGCCGCCAAGAATGACGTCGGCCGCACCATTTCCCAGCCCCGGGCGAGATGGGCCGGTCGGGATCAGGCTCGCAAGCCCGCGGCCCAGCCCACCGCGTCGGGTGGCCTCCCGGTCGGGGAGGGCCGCCGGCATCGCCGGCTTGCGGGCCGCCCCGCGAGGCGCCTTCGCGCCACCCTGAGCGCTCGAAGCCTTCTTAGATGCCGAATCCTTCTTAGCCACGGTCTTTACCTTCAATCCAAAGTTGTGATGATGGGGGAGGCGGGATCTGCCCGGAAACCGGGCATTGTTTCACGTGAAACATTCGAGGGTTTAGATGTTGTGCAGCTCCGGTGCGATGCCGATCGGGGCGGTCTCCTCGCTCGGGAGGTAGTCGCCACGCTTGGCGAACTCGACAGCGGCGTCGAAGTAGGCCAGGGCGCCGCGCGAACCACCGTCGTACTGGAGAACGGTCTGGCCGTAACCCGGAGCCTCAGACACCTTGACGGAGCGCGGGATGTGGTTATCCAGAACCACGGAACCAAAGTGGTTTCGAACCTCGTCGGAGACCTGCTCGGAGAGCTTCGTGCGCCCGTCGTACATGGTCAGCAGTACGGCACTGATGTGCAGGTTTTTGTTGAGGTTCTCGCGGATCATCGAGATGTTATTCAGCAGCTGGCCCACGCCCTCCAGCGCGTAGTACTCGCACTGGATGGGGATAAGCACCTCATCGACCGCGGTCATCGCGTTGATGGTCAGCAGGCCGAGGGAAGGCGGGCAGTCGATAAATACGTAGTCAAAGCCCTGCTCAGCGAGAAAGTCATCGTTGATCGCATCAACCAAGCGGTACTCGCGCCGCACCATCGAGACGAGCTCGATCTCGGAGCCAGCCAGGTCGATGGTTGCTGGGATCGTATAGACGTTCTCGTTCACCGGATTCTGCTGCATCACCTCGGCGGCAGTCATCTCACCGATCAGCAGCTCGTAGCTGGAAGGGGTGCCCATCCGGTGCTCGGCGTCCAGCGCGGTAGACGCATTGCCCTGCGGGTCCAGGTCGATAACGAGGACCTTGAGGCCATGCAAGCCCAGCGCCCAGGCGAGGTTCACCGTGGAGGTGGTCTTACCCACCCCGCCCTTCTGGTTGGCGATGGTGATCTTCCGGGGCTTCTTCGGCTTCGGAAGTTTCAGGTTGTGGGAGTTCTGCATCTTGGCAGCCTGGCGCGCAGCCTGCGCGATTGGGGTGTCATCCCACTGCATTGGTGCCACTACCTATCCTCCGTCCGTCGCGATCCTTGAGATCGCTGCGATGTTTCACGTGAAACAATTTCCTTGAGGCGCTGGTTTTAACGCGCCTTTTCCACAATGACGGCGAAGGTGGATTCCTCCAGCACGCCCTCGCCCAGCTCAACTACGGAGCGTTTCCCTCCGCCAACCTTATCAATCTGGGCCTTATCCCGCTCCAGCTCTTCAGCTACGGAACTGCCCTTCAAAGCACGCATCTGCCCACCCACACGGGCGAGGGGGAGGGACCACTGGCAGAGACGGCCCAGCGGTGCGACGGCGCGGGAGGTGACGACGTCCGCGCCCGCCAGCTTCCGGACAATTGCCTTTTCTTCCGCGCGTCCACGGTGGACCTCGACGTTGTCCAGGCCAAGGTCCTCGACAACCTCCTCGAGGAACTTGGTGCGGCGCAGGAGCGGCTCCAGCAGCTGAACCTTCACATTCGGCCGCGCGATGGCCAGCGGGATGCCCGGAAGGCCCGCGCCGGAGCCGACGTCGATGACTCGCTCGCCGTCCTCGATGATCTCCTCGAGCACTGCGGAGTTCATGATGTGGCGATCCCAGATGCGCGGCACTTCGCGAGGACCGATGAGCCCGCGCTGGATCCCGGCAGTCTCGAGCCACTGGGCGTAACGCTCGGCCAGGGGAGCGCGGTCACCAAAGACCTCAACCAGGTTCTCTGGACGCAGCCCATCGACCTGCAGCTCGCCCCCGTGGTTATCCGGCGTTAGGGACGTGATCTGCTGCTCACGGGCAGAGCCGCCGGCCGCCGCGGCACCCTTGTTGGAATCCGCAGAAGCCGGGTTGGGGGATTGGTTTCTCGAAGCGTCAGAATCACGATGTTTCACGTGAAACATTCTAGTGGCTTTCCACGACAACCCAACTTTCTCCCAGAACGGGTGGAAAGGGGAACGCGGGGACGTCCCAACGGAAAGCCGGGCAAGAAGGGGAGCGGCCCGGTAACGAAGCGACACGGGTAGACAGGCGGACCAAGCAACGAAGGAAAGGAACCCGACCGGAAAGCGAAGAACCGGCAGGAAAAGCCTCCGGGATGGATAAGCGGATGATCACACGGTGCGAAAGCACGGGGCGTCGACGTCCCTCAAAAGACAAAGAAAAAGCGCCACACGGCGAACCGTGCGACGCTATGCGGAGAACCGAAACTACTTCTTCCGCTTCTTATTATTCTGCGGCTTCGCGCCCGGCTTCGGGGCGGAGGTGCGGCGAGCCTCGAGCTTCGCCTGGCGCTCCTCCTCCTCTTCCTTATCCATGATGCCGAACAGGATGCGCTGCTGGATGAAAGTCCACAGACCGTTGGTGAACATGTACAGGGCCAGACCAACCTGCCAGAGGAAACCACCGGCGAGGATGATCAGCGGCATGAACCACAGCATGATGCGCTGCATCATGTCCATCTGCATCTGCATCTGCTGAGCCTTCAGGTCATCAGCTGCCGGCTTCGGGTTATTCGCCTGACGCTTCTTATTGCGGTTCAGGGACAGGCGAGCGGTGAAGTGCATAATCACCGCAGCGCCCAGCATCAGCGGCAGGACCACGGCGATGATGTTCGCCTTCGTGAAGTCCGGGGCGATGCCTGCCGGGGAGAAGGCGCCGTAACCGGAGGGGTCCATGGAGATATAGGAGGACAGCGGCGCACCGAACAGGCGGGCGTCGAGGAAGGACTGCACCTCTTCCACGCCGAAGACGTAGTTCGGGGTGTTACGGGTCTCCTCAATGCTCATGCCGAGCTGCCCAGTGCCCGTGCCGGTGCGGTTGAAGGAACGCAGCACGTGGAACAGGCCGATGAAGATCGGCATCTGAACCAGCATCGGGAGGCAGGCCGCCATCGGGCGGACACCCATCTCCTGCTGCGCCTTGCGCACCTCAACCATCAGCTTCTGCTGATCATTGGCGTACTTGCGCTGGAGTTCCTTCATCTTCGGCTGGAACTCCTGCATCTTGCGCGAGGAGCGGAGCTGGTTAGCGGTGGGCTTGACCAGCAGGATACGGATGGTCACCACGAGGAAGACGATGGAAAGCGCCCACGTGATGCCCGCGGTCGGGTCGAGCACATAGCCAAACACTTTGTGCCAGAACCACAGGACCGCTGAAATCGGGTAATAAATAAAATTCAGCACGTCTGGAGGGATCCTCTACTTTTCGGACGTCTCAAAATCTTGCGGAGTCTCTTCAGGCTTGGGCTTAGCCCTGCGCTAGCGGGGCGGAACGGGGTCCCACCCGCCCGGATGCCAAGGGGCACAGCGCAACAGCCGACCTATTGACAGTAACAGCCCCTTGAACAGACCATGCCTTTCCAACGCCGTGAGAGCGTAATTACTGCAGGTCGGCTCGAAGCGGCATGATGGCCCCATTTTAAGGGGCGAAAGAAATTCTTGATAGGCCAGCACTGCTCGCCGAGCCATCGCGGCACGGCCAGTGACGCGGCGACGCGCGGTACGGCTGTCGGCGCCGGGCTTGAAGTCAGCCTGGGAGCCGGGGTTGCGGTGGGATTCGGTGCCGGGCTGTGAGCTGTGCTCAGCGGGCTGAGCACTGCGCTCACTAGGCTTAGCGCCACGCTCAGCGGGAGAGCCGGGAGAGGCAGCGTCGCACATCGGACTCCAACTCCTTACTGCTAGCCTCCGCGCTGCCGGGAAGGGCGCGCACCACCACAAAGCTGGTCTCCTGCAGCTGCGGGGACGCCGCGGTGGCGTCCTCATCGATGATGGTGGCCAGGACGGCGCGCAACTTGCGGGAGACAGCGTGGCGGACCACGGCGTTGCCGACCGCCTTGGAGACGATGAGGCCCGCGCGAGGTCCGCCGGTCAGCTCCAGCGGGGCGTCGGGGCCTGGCTCCGGGGTCCAGAGGTGGACGACGAGGGTGCGGCTACCCTTGCGCGCACCCTTCTTCACCACGGTGCTAAACAGCGCTGAGGAGCGGAGACGGTGTTCCGGTGCCAGCATGGGCAGCTCCTTGGTGGTTGGGTCGGTGCGCGAGGGGTGTTGGCTACCCGCCCCGCATAAAGGTGAAATTACAGCAAAAACGGCGCCCACCGAGTGGCAGGCGCCGGAGCTTCCCACGTGGTGGGAGAGTGTGCGACCAAGCTGGCCGCCCGCTCAATTAAGCGGTCAGGGACTTGCGGCCCTTACGACGACGTGCGGACACGATCGCGCGACCTGCGCGGGTGCGCATGCGGGTGCGGAAGCCGTGCACGCGTGCGCGACGGCGGTTATTAGGCTGGTAAGTACGCTTCGACACGGTACTTCACTCCTTAAAACTACGCGCGGAGGCGAAGCGTTGAAGCGCCATGATCGAGCGATGGCGGGGTGGATTCCCTGCCACTGCGCCCGGGCGGTGCGCTGTACGCCACGCTGTCCACGCCGATGGACTTGTGGTTGCCAGAGCTCCGGCGCCACGTGTGGAATGTGGGCGACGCAGAGCATCCGGCCAAAACGGCATCCGATACAAGGTCGGCTGTTGCCATAGACCGTTTAAGAATACTCAGCGGGGGAGCCGAAAACCAAATCTTCGCAGGATGACAGGCGTGTCATTTAAATCCCGGTTCATGGAAAAGTCCGCGCAATCCTGCGCTTTTGTGGATTGATCATCACTCACAGTGGAATGTCAATCCACACAGCTTGTGGATAACTTCTCCACCCCCGAAGACTAAAGCACTGGTTTAGGGTTAGTTTTTGCAGGTCAACGCCATTTTTTTGGAAAATTAGAAGTTGTCCACAGGAGCGGGGTAAATTGGGGACAACTCAATGGACAAGTTATCCACAGGTGTGGACAGCTCTGTGGAAGCCCAGAACACACGCCAAATCCGGCTGTGGGTAAAAATGTGAGTTCAGTGTGAACTCACGTGTAAATTGAA